>CBDUPW010000004.1:0-70239 GCA_965369205.1 uncultured Polyangiaceae bacterium
AGCCGCGGCGACCCACTGCGCGCCCCCGTCCGGTGCCAACCAGCCGTATCCCCGTTAAGGGCACGACGCGGCGGATCCCGGTGAAGAAGAAGGCGCCCTCGGATGCCCTGTCTTCCCGTCAAGGCGTGCGCCTCGCGCAACGTCAACTGACCCAGAGCGACTCGTCGCAGCGAGTGCGCGCCCTGGAGCGACTCGGCAAACTCGCCACCCCAGTCGCACTCGATGCACTAGAAAAGGCTCTAGAGCCAGGGGGCGCGGCGCGGACATCTTTGGAGCGCTGGACAGCAGTACGCGCTCTGGCGCCCCACGCGGAGAAGCCGGTTGCGCGACTGGCGCTCGCCCGCGCGCTGGGCACGTCGAGCGACGACCCTTCGGATCCCAGTGCCGAGCTCGCGAGCCGCACGGCTGCGCTCGCTCTGGCCCAAGCCAACAACCGGGATGGGTTGTTGCTGCTCGGTCAGGCCCTCAGACAACAAGGGCCTGCGGCACGCGCAGCGATGGACGCTTTGCTCGCGCACCCACCCCGGGACATGACCCCCTTGTTGCAAGCACGCGGGGCTCCGACGCGCACGCTGATCGAACTCCTGGGACAATCCGGGGACCAGCGCGCATTCCATACTTTACGCGCCTACGTGCGACGCGGGGCTCCGGAGATCCGCGCAGCAGCCGCCATTGAGCTCACGCGGCTGGGCGGTTTCGAGACCGTGGCCTTGGCAAGGAGTTGGCTCAAGCAAGACTCTCTCGTCCTGCGACACGGGGCGCTGTCTATTCTCCTGCGCGCCGGCGCCCCCGATGGCCCGCTACAAGTTTCGAAAGACCTGGCGCAGCCGGAGCGCGCCGAGTTGGCCTTGGCGCTGGCCGCCGACGCGCCACACCCCAACATGGCTCCGGCGCTGATCAAGCTACTGGGCGAAAAACGACACGACGCGACGGAGCTGATCGCCATTCTGGGCCAGACCCACGCGGATGCGGCCGCCCAGCATCTCCGAACTCTGCTGGGCGGCGGCGATCGCGCGGCAGCCGCCCTGGCGCTTGGCCAGATGCCGACTGCCGCCGCGCGGCGGGCTTTGGACGAGGCCCTGGCGGGTACAGGCGCGGCGCGGCGGTGGGCGCTGCGCGCGGGGGCGCTGCGCGCCGTGCAACTCGGCGACGCGCCGGCGAGTTTGGGCAGCGTCGCGGAGAAATTGCTGCCTTCACATAGCGTTTCAGATCGCGCAGCTGCTGCCTGGGCGCTGGCCGCGACCAACCCCCGCCACGCCGTGGAGCTCATCCATTCCAAAGACGAAGCGGTCGCTGCCACGGTCGCCCGCTTTGCGTCCCGGGCGCCGCTTTCGGTGCAGGCTTGCCGTCGCCTTTCGAGGGAAACTTCAACGCGGATGCGCGTTGCGCTCAGCAGCTGCTTGGTGGATTTGGGCGCGAGCGCACAGGTGCCATCGACGCTGCTCAATACCTTGTTGGATACGGGAAGCGTCGCGGCACCCCTGGCCGCGCGGGCGTTGGCCTCCCGTGACGACGCCACGCTACGCAAGAAGATCGAGGAGCTCCTGGCTTCAAACGCGACGACCATTCGCGCCCACACCGTACTGGGCCTGGCGAAGAGCCGAGCGCCGTCCGCAGTCGGACTGATGCACCGCTTGTACTATCGTGAGCCGGACCAGCAGACTCGGTATGCAATCGTGTTTTCTCTTGCCCAACGCCCGGAGTCGGTGAAACGCCGTGTCTTGCGCGACGCCGCAGCATTAGATCCAGATCTCGCGGTGCGCGGTCTGGCTCGCGCCGCTCTTGGAGGAAGTCGGATTTCACCCTGGCCAGTCGGCACAGGCCAAATATGGGCAGAGCTTTCCGCCGGCAGCGAACCGGTCGCCGTGCGCGCCGTTGGCGTGCGCGCGCCCACGGGGCTAACGCTTCCGCTGGTATCCGACCCGGATGGCGCGGTCGTTGCACTCGGATTCCCCGAAGGCATGATTGAGTTCGAGACATCCCGAGAGGTGCTTGCCCCCGGCGACGACTCCGCACAAAGTGGCAGCACAAAGAAAAGGTGAGCGGTGACATCAGGGGATACCAAGAAGAAGCGCAGCAAGGCGGCTGACGACTCCAGCTTCGAGGGATCTTTGCGCAGATTGACGGATATCGTCGATCAGTTGGAAGAGGGGGAATTGCCCCTAGAAGAGTCTCTCAAGCTGTTCGAGGAAGGCGTTGGCTTGGCACGCAAGAGCCAAGCCACGCTCGACGCAGCCGAAAAACGTGTCGAACAACTCCTGAGCGTCGACGACGAGGGGAGACCGGTCACCCAAGAGCTCGACGAAGAATCATGACTCCGCTTGTCATCGGCAGCGCCGCCGCACTGTTGATCGGCAACGAGCTTTTGAGTGGCAAAGTGCACGAGGCGAACCTCGTCGAATTGGCACGCACCCTTCGAGCACTTGGGATCCAGCTATCGCGCGCGGTGATGGTCTTCGACGACATCGAGGTCATCGCCCAAGAAACCCGCAGTCTCGCGCAGAGCCACGACATCGTTTTCACCAGCGGGGGCGTCGGACCCACCCACGACGACGTGACGATCGAGGGCATCAGCAAGGGGTTCGGCGTCAAAGCGGTCGTTGACGAAAAACTGAAGAGGCTACTCACGGACGCCTATGGCGACAAACTCACCGACGGCCATCTGCGCATGGCTCTCAAGCCCGAGGGCGCGCTGCTGATGGAAGGCAGCGACGTGAAGTGGCCAACTATCGTGTACGAGAATGTGTGGATTCTCCCCGGGGTCCCGGAGATCTTTCGGATGAAGCTTGCGGTCGTTCGCGAACACCTTCGCGGCCAAGAGCCATTCTTCAGCAGGGCCGTCTTCACCAACCTCGACGAAGCGACACTCAAGCCGCTGCTCGACGCCATTGTCGGCGAGCACCCCCGCGTCGACGTGGGCTCTTATCCAAAGTGGTTCGACGAGAGCTACAAAACCAAAGTAACTTTCGACTCGCGAAAGGAAGACCGGGTCGAAGCCGCCTTGAATGCCTTTGTGGCCCTCCTCCCTCCGGAAGCCGGCGCTCGCGTCGAATGAACTGGCCATTCGCCATGGCGACGGCCTGGCGAAGACACCCGGCCACGGCAGTTCCATCGCGAAATCCCATTGGCACAACACGTGCTCTGTGTCGGGGGGATGGATGTTGCCGTATTCGAAAGTAGACGCAAGCGCAGACGCAGCACGAGCACCGAAGCGCTGACTGATGCAGAGCTGCTCAGCGCGTTGTTCAACGACGCGCGTTTACCGGCGGCCCGACGCTTGCTGAAGGAGCATGCGGGACTGAGAGGGCTTCTGCGCCTGGGGGAGCACGGACTGCGCCGCAGCAGCCTGTTGTCCGGGACCGAGGCGCGCCGGGTGTGTGCCGCTCTGGAACTGGGGCGCCGCGCAACTCTGGCCGGTTTGGACGCTGTGCCGGAAGTGATTGAGAGCTTCGAGTGCGTCGTGGCATGGGCACGCCCTCGTTTGGCTGACTTGGACCACGAAGAAGTCTGGCTGCTGACCCTGGATGGCCGGAACGGGCTACGCGCGGCGCGGCGCGTGGCACGCGGCGGATTGCATGGCTGCGCGCTCGCCCCGAAGGACGTACTTTCGCCGGCCCTGCGTGACGCGGCCACTGGGATCATCCTGGTGCACAACCACCCCAGCGGCGCCTCGGAGCCCAGCCCTGAAGACGTGGCCATGACCGAAACCCTGGCGGCCGCGTGCGAGGTGGTGGGCATCACACTGCTGGACCACGTCGTGGTCGCGAAATCCGGCGCTAGCTCGATCTTGGGCGGCCCGCGGGCCGCCTGAGTTCCGGTAGCCGAGTCGAGCGACGTCCGCTATGGTTCGGGACGCAATGAGCGAACCCGTGGCCCAGTTTGCTGCGCTCACCGACGTTGGCAGGCAGCGAGACCACAACGAGGACAACTACCTCGTCGATCCGAAACTATCTCTGTACGTCGTCTGTGACGGCATGGGCGGGCATGCGGCGGGTGAGGTGGCCAGTGCTATTGCGGTGCGCACGCTGCACGAGGAGGTCAAGCGCGAGCATGACCTCGTGCAGGACTATCTGGATGGCAAGACGGGTGCGGATCGGGTCAGTAAGCGTGACCTGATCCACATGCTGGAGTTCGCGGTCAACCGCGCCTCAAGCAAGGTGCATGCGGAAGCCGTGAAGGACCCCAAGAAGCGCGGCATGGGCACCACCATGGTTTCCGTGCTGCTGGCAGAGAAGGAAGCGTTCATCACCTATGTCGGCGACAGTCGCGTGTATCTGCTGCGCAACGACATGCTGGAGCAACTGACCGAAGACCACAACGTCTACAACGAGCTCATCAAACGCAAGAAAATCCCGCGCGAGAAGGTCGAGAAGCTGGCACCGAAGAACGCCGTGACCCGCGCGGTGGGCGTGTACGAACACTGCGAGCCGGACACGCTCGTCGTTGACGTGGTGGCGGGCGATCGGTTCTTGCTGTGCACGGACGGGCTCAGCGGCTACTTCGAAGAGGATCTGGCCGGCCTGGGTCAGTTGGTCGCAACCCCGAACGCCGAAACCGCCGTGAAAAGCCTCGTTGCGGAGGCGAATGCTCGCGGCGGTGGCGACAACATCACAGCGGTGGTCGTCACCGTCGGCAATATCGGCGCCCGGGACGACTCGCGGGCGGCACGGCTGCAGCGTAAGCGCGACGTGCTGGCGCGCATGCCCCTATTCCGTCCCCTCAACGATCGTGAGCTGCTACGCGTCTTGGCGGTTACGGACGTCTTGCCCTACGCCGACGCCGGCAAAGTCATTCAAGAGGGTGATCGAGGCGAAGAACTGTTCATCGTGCTGAACGGCAAGCTCAAGGTCCTCGCAGGCGGCACTCAAGTCGCAACCCTGAACCCGGGCGACCATGTGGGCGAAATGGCATTGATCCGCGCCCAGCCGCGCTCCGCGACCGTCGTCAGTGACGGCCCGAGCGAGCTCATGGTCATCCGGCGCACGGACTTCTTCGAGATCCTCCGCAAGGAACATCAACTCGCGGTGAAGCTGCTGTGGCAGTTTTTGGGCGTGCTTGGGGACCGCCTGGCGCAGACGAATCGCGAGCTCAATAGCGCACGCGAGGAGATGGCCGAGGACATCACCGCCGAGATCTTCGACTACGACGAGGATGACGAAAACCGAAAAACTCTAGTCCTTCCACCGCCGCCGTCGTTGGATCCGGCAGACGAGCACGAGTGAGGGCCACACTCTGCCTACTCGCGTTTTCAGCCGGGTTCATCGCTGGCTGCAATGATCCAAAGCCGCCGGTGAAAAAGGACGCGCCCGGCGCGGGAGGCTCAAGTGCCCCCCAGCCAAGCGCCGCCTCCAGCGTGCCCAAGGCTCCCAGATCGCCGCACCGTCCGCTGCCGGCGGCCGCAACCTGCCGCGTCGTCAAAGCGACGGGCAACGCGCGGGTGGATGGAGGGCAGACGATCCGAATTGGTCTTGGTCTCACGGGCAACAGCTTCATCGAGTTGGAAAAGGGCGCACGGGTCGTGGTGCGACACGGAGTGAGCACACGAGAAGTCGAGTTCGTGGGACCAGCACGCGCGAGGCCTTGCGTGGAGGGCGAAGAAAACGTCCTGCTGAGCAGAGGGCAAGTGCGGTCCGTCACCGGCCCCGGCGCACGCCCCGGCGCGCAGGTGCTGGTGGCGCATCCCGGGGGGACAGTCAGCTACGGCAATGCGCAGATCGACATCACGGTGACTGGCAAGAGCGCCACTGTGGTGGCCAACGCGGGGGAAGCCTGGCTGACCGCTGCCGAGGGAAGCAAGCTGCGCGGCCCTGCTCACCTGACCAAGGGCAAGACCAAAGCGACCGTGGTGATTGCCGGGACCGCCCAAGAGCTACTGCAGGCGTGCGAGCAGGCGGCAAAGGCCTCGGAAGAAATGGCAAAAGCAGTGCTGAAGTCACCCGGCCCGGACGCCGGCCCCCTGGGAACCCGAGCCGCCAGCCACCTCAAGGCGCGGCAAGCAGCCCGGGCGGCGTGCTTCTCCGCGGGGGCTGCGGCGGGCCTGGTGACGGATCCGGCCGAACAAACCCGACTTTCCGATGCGTTAAAATCTGCAAATACCCGCTGGAACAGTGTACCTAAGGTAGGACCGTGACACCTGCCGTTGACAGTTTCGGGTGTGCCCCGCTAGCGTCCGCTAGCGACAGGCGACCTAGATGGGCCAACTGGGGATGAAAAAGTTTTTCCTAACCACCCTTGGACCGGCGCTGGCGGCCCTGACGTTGGCCCCAGCCACCCGGGCAGACGAACCGGCACTCACCGGAGAACCGGTCGTTCTCAACGAACCGGCGGAGATCACTCAGGTGGTGGACGCCTTCGACGGAGACGATCCCTTCGATCTGCACCTCTCCCTAGGGTTCCAGCAAACCTGGAAGAGCGCCAAGATCCGCCGGGAGTCCTCCATCAACCAACCCGGCCTCTCGTCCGGCGGCTACGTCGCCGACACCATGAACGTGGCGAAGTACACGGAAACCACCAGCCGTTTGAACACAAAGGCGAGCATCGGGATTTTCAAGGACATCGCCCTGACGTTCCGCCTGCCGATCATCCTTTCCAACAGTCGCAAGCTCGAAGGCCTCGACGGCAGCGATACTCGACAGCCCATCGTGCTGCAGGGCGCGCCGGGCGAGCAGCTCTTCAGCTTGCCCTTCGAGTCCCCAAAGCGCAGCGGAATCGAATACTTGGCGGTCGGACTGGACGCCGCATTGATGAATCAGTTCCGCGATTCCACGAAACCAACTTGGGTGGTGGGCCTGGAGGGCCGGTTCAGCGTGTCGGAGCCGATGCATGCGTGCAACTCCAGCACCAACGGGCTGAATCAGCCCGGCCCGCAAAAAAAGTGCGCGTACCCGTCGGACATCAACCGCAACGGAATTAGCGGCGACGACGGCAACAACCTCGAGGGTAACTTCTCCGGTGAACGAGAAGCGGGGGTGAGTCGCGGCACCACAGGGCTTGAGCTGCACACCTTTCTCTCGAAGCGCATCAAGTACATCGAGCCGTACGGCGGCTTCAAAGCGCTGTTCGAGTTCCAGAATGACTCCAGCGACTACGGTTCCACGGATCTCAAGGGCTCTTTGGTGAACCACCCACCGTTGGAGGGCACCATGATCCTCGGCATGGCCGTGATCCCTTGGGAGGTTCGCGATCAGTTCCAGCGCGTTTCGGTGGACTTCCGATTCACCGGCACCTACCGCTCAGAGGGGCGCGACTACACGGAGCTCTTCGACGCCCTCGGCTCCAGCGACGCGCCTACCCTGCGGAACCCAAATTTCTCCGGCTACATGGATGACGGCGCCGGAGGCTCCATCGTCGACGAAGGCTCACAGAAAGTTTACTTCACCGGTTTGACCGACGTGCAGCAGCACGGGCGCTACACGTTTTCGACGGAGTTCACCTGGCAGGCCGGGGAGTACGTCAAGTTCAGCCTCGGCGGCGGCTACACGATCGTGCAATCGCACTTCATTGCCTTCGATCAAGCCTGCAATCCGGATTTCAGCGACGATATCTCCAAGTCCGGCCCCTGCCGCTCGACCCGCACAGACAGCTTCGGTGGCACCGCCAACTCGGCAACGGGTATTCCGAACCCCAACTATCGCGCGGCCATCAATACTCCGGGCCGACGCTTCCTCGTGGACGACTCAAATGCGTTCGACGCGTGGCTGAACGCCACCGTCATGTTCTGATTTGCCCGCTTTTGCTCGGGTGGATTGCACGCCCGCCCGTCCCGCGTCTAGGCTTGGCGGCAGTGGGACTCCCGCGTCAGATGCAGAGCGCCGCGGCAGCGGTGGCCGCAGCCTTCATCAGCAGTTATGCCGTGCACGCGGGCGCAGCCCCCGACGACGTCGTGCTCTTGCCCACGGTCATTCCTGCTGAGCGCCCGGGCGAGCCTCCGGAGCTTTCTCAGCCGGACGAAAACGACCTCACGAACTTGTCGAAGTGGGCGCGAGAACTCGATGCCGTGCTCTCAGAAGCGGCGCAAGATCTCGGCCTCAATCTCGATGTGTCCGAGCGCATGGCCGCTAGTGCACGAGACCTGACCGAAGACGCTTTGGTCGCACGCGCCGCGGAGCGTTGGGTGGTCTCGCCCCGCCTGGAACTGGTCGGCGGGCGCTTCCGAGTTCGGCTCGTGGCTGTGGCTCCCGGGTCTCAGGTCGTGCTGGTGCGCAGTCTCGAGCTGGAGCCGCGGGAAGTGTCCATTCGCGCGATGGTGATGTTGCGAGACGTGGTGCAAGCCGGGCGAGGCAGCGGAGCCACAACAAGCCCCGAAAAGCCAGTGGCGCCACGCCCCAGCGACTACGCCATTCCAGCACGGTCCCAAGGCCGAGCGGTCTTGGCCGTGAACAGCGCAGCATTCGGTGGCTACGTAGGATTTTCGCTGCAGCGCGCCGCCGGCTCCAGTGACGACCGGCTCACTTATCCGCTCATCGCTCTCGGTACGGGTATTGGCCTGGGCGGCTCCATGATCATTGCGGACGAGTGGGATGTGGGGCTCGGTGACGCCTGGTACCTGTCTGCAGGGGCCTGGTGGCCAACGCTGTCGGGAGTGCTGCTGGCCGAGGGCTACGGCGTCGACCCGGAGTCCGATCGCTACATGTACGGCTTGCTCGGCGCGAGCGTCGGCGTCTCCCTCGCCACCGCCTCCCTGAGCTTTGCGGGCATGGGCGAAGGCGGCGCGACCCTCACCCACTCGGGTGGAGCCTTTGGCCTGCTGCTCGGTGGCGCGACGCAATTGGCGATCGAGGGCACGACGGAGACCACCCCCACACGGGGCATGGGCTACGGAGCAGGGGCCGGCGTGGTGGTTTTTGGCGCGTTGGCCACAAAGTTCCACATCGCAGCGTCACGCGTCCTGTTGATTGATCTTGGCGCTACCCTGGGCGGATTGACTGGCGCGGCTGCCACCAGTCCGCTGCTCTTTGGAGGAGAGCGCAGCGAGGGCAAGGACCGAGCGTTTCTTGCCAGCGCGGGTGCTGGCTTGGTTGCGGGCGGCACCATCGCGTACCTGATGACCCGCCCGGAACCCGCCCGGCCGAACCCGCCGCAAGCAGCGCTCCCCGTGCGCCCATGGGTCGGCGTCGTGGGTCACTCCACTGACAGCACTGGCGACGCCGTGCCCGCCTGGGGCGGAGGGGTCTCCGGGCTGTGGTGATGCAAGATGTTGCGTTTACAGTGCTGGACGGGGAGGGTGGCGAGCGCCTGGACAAACTCGTCGTGCGCCACATCGGCGGGATCGGCCGTCGACGCGCTAGCGAGCTGTTCGCGAATGGTCGGGTCGAAGTCGACGGGACGCGCGCGACCAAAGGGGAACTCGCTCGTGTGGGTTCGAGCGTCGTCGTCAAACTGGAGACCGCGTGCCCCGTACCCGCCGAACCGGACGCGCCCCTCGCGGTGTGCCTAGAGAACGAATTCTTCGTCGTCGTTCGGAAGCCCGCCGGGCAGGCGACGGCGCCTCTGCGGGGCGAGAGCGGCACGCTCGCTGGTGCGTTGCTCAGCCGCTATCCAGAAATGGCGTTTGTCGGCTACTCGCCGAGGGAGCCCGGCATCTTGCACCGGCTGGATACAGGCACCAGCGGGCTGCTCTTGGCAGCACGTGCCGGTCGCGCCTTTGAAGTGCTTCGCCGCGCCCTCACCCAGAGCGCAATAGAAAAGCACTACCTGGCCATCGTCTCTCGAACCGACCTGCCAAACAGCGGCACCGTCGCCGCGTTCGTCGGGCCCGACACTCGCCGCGCCCGCCGCGTGGCCGTGTACGAAAGTGACCCCCCGCCAAGCGCGCGCGCACAAGAAACGCGCTACCGCGTGGTTCGGGTCGGAACCGAGCGCAGCCTGCTCGAAGTTCATGTCTCCCGCGCCTACCGCCACCAAATCCGCGCGCATTTGGCGCATATTGGCGCTCCCATCGTCGGAGACGCGCTGTACGGCTCGGAAGACCTGCTCGATCTGCCCGGGCGCCACGCACTGCATGCCAGCTACGTGGCGTGGGCTGGAGACGGCACGCTTCCGTCTTTCAGTGTGGCAGACGACCTGCCCCAAGACTTGTCATTGCTCTTGGACTGAGGCCGGCCTGTTTCGCTGAGCAGCACGATCAGTTCGAGCACTAGAGCCAGACTGCTCTGCCGCGTCGGCAACGCGGGCCACAGTACCGCAACGCGCTCGTGGGATTTCCGCCCGCGGCTGCACGTCACCCGAGTAGAGAGCACTTCATGGGCCCGGGATCCCTCTGCGGCGCGGACGATGACCCACGGCATTTCCAGGGTTCCGGCGGCACTCGTGTCGTATTCGAGCCCCACCTCGATTGCGCCAAGGCCGGACAGAGCATGCTTCGGCATGATCAAGAGGCGTAGTTCGTCCGCGTCTGCGCAACCGTCCGGGAGCCGCACCCAAGGCACGACTTTCACGCCACGGTACTTCTTGAGCTGCGACCCCAACCACTGCAATGCGCGCATCGGAGCGCGCGCCCGGTCCGCCGGCAGCGTGCTACCGCGACCGGTAAGGAACACCGGCAACAAACTCGCTGACGCCAGCAGCACCATCATGGCGTGATACACGGATCGCGGCAGCAGCCACAGTGCGCCCACCACGAAGCAGGCAAGAAGCAGCACGAACACGGCGAACCCGGGCAGCGTGCCGGCGTCGAGCCAGCGCCCGGGCAGGCGCTTGGCGGGCACGCCGAAGGCGTCGTCCTCGCTGAAGGGCAGCCATCTCCCTGGGGCGCGGGGCGCCGGAAGTTGGCGCGGGGCCAATTGGGTCGACAGCGCCATCGACGCCACGAGGAGCGCTGCCGCGACGGTGGGATACACCGTGGAAAGCGCCACTGCCGCGGCTCCAGCGAGGAGCGCGCCAGAAAGGGTGGCGCGCACCGCCAGCGGAAGCGGCACGAATGCTCGGCAGACCGCGCCCCGTTGGGCGGACGAGCGGGACAGCGCACGACCCTTGAGAAATACCAACAAGGCATAGCAGAGTGCGACGAAAAGCAGCCCACCAAGCATCCAGGCGCGGCGCTCAGGCGACACCGCCGCGCTGGCACGGGTCATGGGTGCCGGCGCTGATTCCGATGGCGCGAATGCAGGAAACGCTCGCCGACTTGCCAACGCCTCCCAGACGACCGGTTCACCTTTCGCTACGTGAGGGCGCACGACCTCCAGCTCGTCTTTGTCGTGCGCGCGGCGCAAGGTCGACAAGAAGACCCCGGCGCCCTCTGCCTCTTGCTGGCCCGAGCTTGCCGTGTCGAGCTGAGGAGGCTCCGTCGCCGCGGGTACCCGAAATACGACACGCACAGAGTCCACGCCGTCGGAGAATCGAGGCCCCACCCAACGCAGCGCAACGAAGTTTCCCCGCGGCGTGAGCCCACCGCGCTGCGCCAAATTGGTACGATAGGCGAACTTGAACAGATACGTCCCACGGCGCAGGCCCTTGTCGTGGTCTACGTCGATTCGCAGCGTACCGTCGTCCCGACGCTCGATGAGCAGTGGATGCGTGTCCCGCGCCGAAGCGCCGTTCACTGGGCTGACCGTGGCGTTCGGCAGAGGGTCGGCATCCGCGTCGACTCCGGGTAGCTCGAACCCCTTCAGAGGGCCGCCACGGATGCGCATGACTAGCTCGTGACGAACCTCGGAGCGGCCATCCGGCGCGATGTCGAGGACCACGGCGTCGGAGCGGATGGACGTTTCGATCCAGGCCTGCGCCGCGCGGGGTGACAGCAAAAGGCCAAGGACCATCGCCCCGAGAAGGCTGCGAAGGGCCGGAAACCGGCGATGTCGGTGCTGCACATACATCCTACGACACCAGTAGGTGTCATAGGTGGCGGGATTGGGCGAATTTCCGGCAATGCCGCAGCGCGTCAGTGCGCCGCTCAGCCTTCAGGCGCCCAGCGCTTCAGTGATCTGGCGGCGGCATCGGCGCCGTCTTTGTGGCGAAGGGCCCACCGCCACCCATCGCCGCGGCGCCCAGGGCGGGCCCGAGGGATCCCAGGTCGGCAAACACTTCCTTGGGCACGGTCATGGTCCAATGCATGGTTGGCGCGGAACCTTTGGTCACCGTGAAGGACGTGAGCATCGGGGTCTCACCGTGATGCGGCATGGAGTTGAACACACGCTCCACTTCTTTGCTGGCACCACTTCCCATGAACCCGGACATGCCGGATCGGACCGACCCCAGCACGGTCATCAAAGACAGAAAACCTTGGCTCACTGCCTTTCTTGACTTCATTTGGGCCAGGCCTTCCCGACTTGCCAGGGTGGAGGCCGGGTCCGCCTTTTTTGCTGCGTTGAGCCGATCCGTTAGGTGCTGCTCGTCCGCCGACACTCCGAACCAGGTTCGATTCCCATCCGGCACGAGGATCAGCACCGCGGACATGGGTTTGCCGGGTTTGGCAGCACCGCCGTCATCCGGATAGTCCATGAACATCTCCCCGGGGATCGTCAACTCGTACACCACGGAACCGGCCGGCAGTCCGCGCCCCCCGCGGGCACGAAGCTTGGGCCACTCGTTCGCCTTGATGTGCGCCTCCTTCTCGACAAGCGTGCGCAGTTGTCGATCGCCATACAGCTTCAGCACGCGGTCGAAGTACGCTTTGTACTTCTTCATCGGCTCGTCGATGGCAGCGATGTGCCAACCGACTCCGACGCGCATCTGTTCGCGCTGCAAATCTGAGGATTTCTCGGATCGGGTGGCGGCTGCGGGAATCTCCCCGCGCGCATAGACAGAGCCGCTTTCGGTCGTCCAAGACTCGTCGAGGAGCGCGACGGACTGATCCCGCAGGCGCTTGGGCACCTTGGCGTGCGCCAGAAAACCGTCCAGGAGTTCCGCCAAATTGCGGCGAATCGGCTCCGCACGTTTGGGATCCGCGCCCACCGTGTAGCTCGCCGCGGTGGCATCTTTGGGCAGGCGGAAGAACGCCTCCGGCGCGGTGTTCGCACGCGCCGAGGTTTCCGCGAGGGTCGTGACGACCCAGGAATTGGAGCCGCGGAACTTTGCGAAGAACGTAGCCTCAGCGACGCCGCGACCCTTGTTCATGCTCGCATCCATACGCACGATGTCGATATCCTCTACCAGGCCCAAGGCTTCGTCGGTGAGCGCGTGCACCGCGTCCGCGAGCGGGCGGTCAAAGCGCGCGTCGTCAAGGGACATCTTTCGCAACACGAAGGGCGTGGCCAAGGTCTTGGCCTGACGTAGTTCTGCGGCATAGCGGCGTCGCCATGGTTCTGCCCGCACTTCGATGCGCATATCAGCAGTGCCCAGATTCTCGTTTGGCAACCCTCGGGTTGCGTAGGCCAATAGCGCGTCCACGTCTTCTTCGCGATCCCCGCAAACGAGACGTGCTGGCGCCGCACCGACAGCAGCTGCCATCGCGCAATTCGGGCTACCGCGTCCGACCCGGTACACCCCGGCGCGAACCTGACGCACGCTCTCCCCGCCGCGTCGGACCATGTCCAGCGCGGGCTGCAAGCCTCGGAGGCCAACGGACACCACGGCGAAGGGCTGTGGCACGTCGCCGCGTCCGCTGGGATCGAGTGCCACGGCCACTTCCACGGGGGCGTCCCAATGCAGCACCTGGTCCACGCCAGGTTCGGCTTTGCTCAGCTCGCGGCGCCAATCGATGGGCAGCTTCGCCCAGCTTGAGACGACGTCCATAACGGCGGCGGGATTCTTCAGCCGCCCGACCAAGAACAGGTCGCCCGGGGCCGTGACGGGGCTCAGGTCGGGAGCGTCCCCTTCGGCGACAACAGCGTTTCCGCCGGGCGCGCCGGGGTCGGCGGGGGTCTTTGACGACGGAGCGCCGGGGCCGCAGGCGAGAGGAAGTGAAAGTGCGAGAGCGCCCAAAGGAGCACGAAAAAGCGATTTCATGACGCGCTGTTCATACACCAAAACCCGCCCGGCTGAACCCGGAGGCCCTGGCGTGGACAATGGGCCGAAAATTCAGTCCAAATCGGCCTTGGCGCCGCCGGCAAGGACCCGATCGAGGCCAAAGCGAGCTGCGTGCCCCACCGCCAGTAGGCTGGCCCGCGCGACCTGGACCCGCGACCAAGGCTTGCCCGCGAAGTGCTGTAGCCCAAGTCGAACGAACTCTGGAGACGCATGTAGGAACCGCTCCACGTTCGGACGCGCCGCCCCGTAGAAGAGCGCCACACCGCGCTCTCGGACCAACAAGTCGCGCCCGACGTGATTGGCGCGCACCGTCTCGGGCCAATCCGCAAAGTCGAATGCGCCTCGTGAAACGCGATCCGCCAAGTAGCGTCCGGCAGTTTGACCGTAGAACAGGGCCTGTGCGATGCCCTCCCCGGTGACGGAATCAATGCCCGCGGACTCGCCGACCAAGAGCACATGCGGCTGAGAAACGGGTCGATGGGGCTCGAAACCGCGCTCGGAGAAACGCTTCTTTCGATAATCCCCAAGCCGTAGACCCCGTGCTTGCAGCTCCTGCTCAAGGATGTCCTGGATCTGCACCGTCGGCGTCTGCGCGCCTGCGCTCAACAAATAAACGCCCCGGCACATCATCTCGCGGCCGTCGACGATCGTGGGAAAGTCCCAATAGTACCCGGGCAATTCCCGATGACTTGCGTCGAACAGGAGCAAGTCCCGAGGCAAGTCGTCGTCCACCATTTCCGTGTCAATTTCCAGTGCTTGTGCGCGGTAACGGGTGGCGACGAAACCCAGACTGCGTCTCACCACGCTGCCGACGCCGTCTGCACCCACCAGCACGGACGTGCGGAACTCCCCCTGGCTGCTGTCGACCTCGAAGCCGCCGTCTACGCGAGCGACCCCGCGGACTTGGGCGCCCTCGAGGATCTCGATGCCCCGATCCCGAGCGATCCTAGCGAATTCGGTGTCGTACTCGATACGGCGCACGACTCGACCAATGTCCCCATCCCGAACCACCGTGGTCTGGCCCATCGCACGGAAGGCAACCCCGTTGACCGGAACGCTGGGCACATCCACCGTGACGCCAATGCTCGACAACAGACGGTCGCCGCGAGCACCGATGCCACCGGCGCAGTACTTTTCCCGGGGGTAGTGCTCCTTTTCGAGTACGACCACGCGCCCGAGCAGCTGGGGCGCTGCGTTCGTGAGAAAGAGCGCAGTGGCCACTCCTGCCGGACCGCCCCCCACAATCACTACGGCACAGTCACGCATCTCTCGAAACGTTCCTTAGCGCCGCACGCTGCGGGCGGGATAGAAAAAAGTCCTTCAGCGCCGATCTTCGTAGAGTTCGTCGCGCCAGTCGAGCAACCCGCGGAAACCCTCCGCCAACGGCGCAGAAGTCCATGCCGCGCGGCTTGCTGTACCCAGCCGAATATAGCGTCCCGACACGGGACTGACGAACTGAAGCGCGGCAGCGACGGCAATATCTGCAAACGAAAAGTCTGTCAGCAGATACGGTCGTTCCGCGAGCGCATCGCGCACCTGAGTGAGAAGCGGGCGCATCTGCTCCTCAATCCGCTCCGGTGCATTGGCCGACAGCACGTACTTGCGGCGTAGGTAGCGGACGCCAAAAAAGCCGACCACACGGGCCACCGGGCCCACACGGTTCAGAGGCGCCGGAACACTCTCACGCAATGCTTCGGGGTTTGCAGAGACGACAGCGGTTGCCCGTTCGCGCCCTAGCGCCATGATGCGCTCTGAACAAGCCACGAACTCTTCGAGTCGCTCGTGTTCTTTTTCCGGGAAGAGCGGCGCGTCTTGCCCGTGGGCCTCCGCCCAACGTGCGATGCCGAGGGAATCCTCGATGCGATCCCTTCCGTCGATGAGCACCGGAACCGTCACTTTTCCGCGGAGCCTACCCAAGCGCAGCCGCAGTCCGGGCTCGCCCAACATGGGCGTGTAGTGGACGCGTTTCACCTGCAAGTGATGGTGGTCTAGCGCCCAGCGGGCCTTCTCGGACCAGGGTGAATACGAGAGATGAATTAGCGTTGCCAGCGGGGCACCTTCTGCAAACGGCGAAGGCCCGGCAATCACCGGGCCTTCGAGTCGCGTCAATCAGGGGATCGCTTAGGTGGTTTCCTCGAACTCCGCGTCGATCACGTCGCCCTTCTTCTTGCCGTCGCCGCCGCTTCCTTCGGCGGCCTCTGGGCCTGGAGCGCCCGCGCCGTTGCCGCCAGCCCCTTCTGCGCCAGTGCCTGCCGCCTGGTACAGCTTTTCGGCCATGGCATGTGCTTCCTTCTCGAGCCGTCCGAGCACATCTTGGACCTTTTCGTCGTCCTGCTTCTCGACGGCCTCGCGACCTTCTTTGATCAATCCTTCGAGCGCGGACACGTCCGCTCCTTCCAGCTTGTCTTTGTTGTCAGCGATTTGCTTTTCCAGGGTGTAGCAGAGGTTGTCCAACTTGTTGCGCCGCTCAATCTCATCACGTCGCTTCTTGTCGTCAGCCTCGTGGTCCTGGGCCTCTTTGACCATCCGATCGATATCCGAATCTTCCAACCCGCTGTTTGCGGTGATGGTGATGCGCTGGTCCTTGCCCGTGGCCGTGTCCTTCGCAGCCACACTCAAGATGCCGTTGGCATCGATATCGAAGGTCACTTCGACCTTCGGCACACCGCGCGGCGCAGGTGGCAAGCCCTCAAGGTGGAACTTGCCCAAGGTACGGTTGACCCGTGCCTCAGCACGCTCTCCCTGGAGCACGTGGATCTCGACGCTTGTTTGGCTGTCGCTTGCAGTCGAGTAGATCTCCTTCTTCTGCGTGGGGATCGTGGTGTTGCGCGGGATCATGACGGTCATGACTCCCCCCAGGGTCTCCACGCCAAGGGACAGCGGCGTCACGTCCAACAGCACGACGTCCTGCACATCACCAGCGAGCACGCCGCCTTGCACAGCAGCGCCAACCGCAACGACCTCATCGGGGTTCACGCCCTTATGGGGTTCTTTCTCGAAGAAGCTCTTGACGGTTTCCTGCACGAGGGGCATGCGCGTCGAACCACCGACCAAGACGATTTCGTCAATGTCGCTAGGCTTCTTCTTGGCGTCTTCGAGCGCTTTCTTGAGGGGCGTCATCGTGCGATCGATGAGCGGCCGGATCATCTGCTCCAGCTTCGACCGGGTCAGCTGCTTCTGCAGGTGCTTCGGGCCGCTGGCATCCGCCGTGAGGAACGGCAGATTGATGGTGGTCTCTTGCTTGGACGACAGTTCAATTTTGGCCTGCTCCGCGGCATCTTTCAGGCGCTGGATCACCATCTTGTCCGTGGACACGTCCATGCCGGTGTCCTTCTTGAACTCCGCGGCGAGCCAATCCATCACCAAAATGTCGACGTCGTCACCACCAAGATGGGTATCGCCGTTGGTGGCGATCACCTGCACGACGTTGTCACCGACCTCGAGGATACTGATGTCGAACGTACCTCCACCGAAATCGTAGACGGCGATGACTTCGTTCGCCTTCTTATCCAAGCCGTACGCCAAGGCAGCTGCCGTGGGCTCATTGATGATGCGCCGCACTTCGAGGCCAGCGATCTTGCCGGCGTCTTTGGTTGCCTGCCGCTGAGAGTCGTTGAAGTAAGCGGGGACGGTGATGACCGCCTCGGTCACCTTCTCGCCGAGGTAGTCCTCGGCGGCCTTCTTCAGCTTCTGCAAGACTTTGGCGGCGACCTCGGGGGGCGCCATCTTCTTGCCGCGCACATCCACCCAGGCGTCACCGTTGTCGCCACGCACAAGGTGGTAGGGGACGCGATGCGTCTCTTTTTCTACTTCGTCGAATCGGCGTCCGATGAAGCGCTTGGACGAGTAGATGGTGTTTTCCGGGTTCGTGACGGCTTGGCGTTTGGCGATGGTGCCAACGAGGATCTCTCCCTTCTCGTCCCAAGCGACCACGGATGGGGTCAGGCGTGCGCCCTCCTCATTCACGATGACCTTGGGTTCCTTGCCTTCCATTACGGCAACGACGCTGTTGGTCGTGCCCAGATCGATTCCGATGATCTTGCCCATAATTCTTCTCCGATGTGGGGCGAGCCACAGCTGCACGGGGGCAACTACAGCTCCCCTCGCGGCGGGCCCACTCGACTGTTGCCTGAGCTGAGCTACCGCGAGAACTGCCGGCAAGATAACCACCTGGCACGGCGGGTCAACGGTCTTGGCAGATCCGCCTGTGTCCGCCGCATTGGCCGCAGAATCTCGTTGACACCGGCGGCGCGCCGGCTACCCTCCCGGCTCCCTTGGGGCCGTAGCTCAGCTGGGAGAGCGCCGCGTTCGCAATGCGGAGGTCAGGGGTTCGATCCCCCTCGGCTCCACCCCACTCGCTCCTACGGGCACGCTTTGAGAGAAGTGACGAATGCGCGCAGGACACCGACGCCTTCCGCGTCGACGAGTCCCGTTCCCATTGGGGGCATGCGGTTGATGCCGTCGCTCTGCACGCGGTCGAGCAGACCCGAGGCTTCTGGATCTCCCGGAGCGATGCGCTTCTTGCCGAAGAGCGTGCCGAACTGCAGCGGCACATCACAAGTCCGCGTGTCGGCAAAGGAGACTTGCCAGCGCAAGTCGAGATCCAGCTCTGGGGGCGCCCAGCCTCCCGGACGGTGACAGTGTCCGCAGTTCGCGTGCAGATAGGCCCGCGCCCGCCCTTCGAGCGACGCTGATTTGTCCTTCGGCGAAGGCAGCTGGTCCAGTTCCGCGGTGACAGCATCAGCAGGAAGCTCGATCGCTTCAATGGCAGCGAGGGCATCCATTTGGTTGCCCGCGCCCCCCTGCCACTGAACCCGGTGGTTCATCTGAGCCGTGGTCGGCCCGAGCACGAATTCCGCGCTGGGGGAGTGGCAGGCTTCGCAGCTGGAGCGGCTCGGAAAGAGATGGCTGACGGTCCCCAGGGAGGTTTCGAAGGGAACCTGCTTCCATTCGTTTAACAGCCGCGCGTCACTGCCATCGGGAAGCCACTCGTAGGAGTGGCCTTCCCAGCCCGTAGTTCGGTGCAGCAGTACGCGGGTTTCCACCGTGCGAGCTCCGCTGATGTCATAGCTGAAATGCTTGATCAACACGGAGCCCAGCGGAAACGCCCAGGTGCCGTCGGCGCCCACGACCACCTTTTCCCCCGGCGGCAAGACCATGTAGCGCTGCTTCGCGGCGCCGTCGGTCCAGAGTTCGGACGCAACGTCGAACGGAATCAAGTCGGCTCCAGGCAGCAACTGGGCCACGTCTTCGAAACACCCGCTTTCACTCAGCAACTCCGGGGCTGCGCCCGGTGTGGAGTCCGTCGCCGCCGGATCCGTCGACGAGCCGGCTTCGGCAAAACAGCTCTGCTGGGTCGCTCGTGGCGGCAGCACGGGGCGATGGTCGGGCTTCTCAGTCGGCTGTTCGGAACTGCAGCCGCCGAGCGCGGCGCTCAGCACCAGCGCGACGATCGGAGCCGCGGTCGAAGTCGAAACAGTCAAGATCTGCCGCAGTGTAGCGCGATCTGCGACTGCTTAGCGACGGCGACGGCGCAGCAGCACCAGCGCGAGGCCCACCAGCCACGGAACGGGACGCACGGGCCCGTTCTCCGAGCTGAGCGTCACGCTGCAACCACCACCCTGTTCGGAGTCTGCGGCCGCGGCCACGGGAGCCAGGCACACGCCCAAGTCCGCGCTGCACTCTAGATCTTGCCCACAATCCGCCGTGGCTTCACAGAACGCGGCGCAATACGCGGTTCCTCCGCCGCCGGGATCGTAGCAAGCGTAGTCAGAGCCGCAGCCACGCCCGACGCCGCAGGGTCCTCCTTGAATGTCCGGCCCCTTGGGACCCGTGGGCTCGGGCTCCGTGACGGGGGGCGGCGGGTTCGGATCGTCGCTCACGCCCGAAAGCGCCCAGAACGGAGGTTCGTATCCGCCGGTCGCTGCCGCTTCGAGGGCCGTCTCCATGATGAAGTCTTTCCACGCCCACACGCTGCCGTAGGTCGGACTGCTGCACTTGCCCTGCCCGCGGGACACGACGCCGATGATTTTTCCGTCCTGGTCGACCGCCGGTCCGCCGCTATCACCCTGGCAGACGCCGGTCTGTCCTTGCCATTCCGTGGACTGGACCTGGGTGTAATACGGACAGTTTCCCGAGGTGCACTGAACCTGCAGCCCGTCGAGCAACATGCGTTGGCCGCCGCCGCCGGTGTCCGTCGTGCCGTAACCAATCGCGGTGTACAGCTCTCCCACTTGCGGCTCTACGTCGATGCGCGGAACGGCGGGGGTCACTCCAGCCATCGGCTTATCCAGGATCACCAGGGCGACATCGAACCCGCAGGTGTCGTTGCCTTCCTTCGGCACGCGCACGGTGGTGCCCAGACGCCAGTTCTTGCTCTTGTACGAGATCTTCACGTCTTGGGTGAAACGCAAAGCGTTGCCGGAGTATGGCTCACCGAATCCGCTCTGCCCGCAGACCACAAATTCGTTTTCATTCAAGCTTGGCGCCACGCAGTGCCGCGCGGTGAGCACCAGGTTCGGTGCGATCAGCGTGCCGGTGCACAAGCCGCCGCCATGCTCGCTCCAGGACGAGATACCGAGCACGTGAGTATTCTCGGTGTCCACCACACCCCCCGCGATGGCCTGCGCGTTTACGCGAAACTCTGCATCCGGCGTAGACTCGGCGCCGCATGCGGCGACGGCGACACACAACACTGGCACGGCGAGTAGCGGACGAATCATGACGCTCTCCTACGAAAGTTCGAGGCGATGACGTTGCGGCTTGGGCACTCGAGGAAAGTGCGATTCCGAGCCGTGGGCGCAGACGTTCTAGCGGCGGAGGGTTGCCCCATCCAGCACATTCCCCCAGGGAAACTCAGATTTGCGCAGAGAGGCGATGAATAATTCGCACCAGGCTGTAAGATTACACAGCGGGTAGAAATGCCATCCTTCAACCTCGTCCAGCCCATCAACGCACCCAGCGAAGTCGTGTGGCAGGCGCTCTCGCGACCGGGTGGTCTCACGGCGTGGCAGGCCGATGAAGTCGAAGGCAGCGTCGAACCGGGGTCGCGCTTGATCCTTCGCTATCCGGCCCTGGGGGCAGAGGCGGAAGTGCAAGTGACCGAGCTGACACCGGGCAAGCGGATCGCCCTTGCCTGGGGCGCGCACCGAGTCTCGTTCTGTATCGAAGCCGGGGGGGTCGCCCTGGAGTGCAGCGGGATCACTGATGAAGAAGAGCTCCGCGGGACCGGCTCCGCGTGGACGCTTTCCCTCGCGACCCTGGCCCACTACTGCGAACACCACCAGGGACGGAGTCGTTCCGTCTGCTGGCTCAAGGGCAAAGCCACCGCTTCGCCGGACGTTCTGCATACCTACCTGACCGATGCATGGGCGCAGAGTTCTTGGCTAGGGGCTGGAACGGGCTTCGGTGACGTGGGCAGCCCCGTTCGGATCGAGTTGTCCAAGGAACTGCAACTCAGCGGCAAGGTGCTGGCCCATACCCCAGGGCGCGACGTTCTGGTTTCGTGGACGGACGACGACGACTCTCTGATCGCCTTCCGCAGCCTGCCGAGCCCAATCAGTGACGACCGAATTGTGGCGGTGCTCTGGTCGCGATGGAGTGCACAGGCTCCGAAGGCGGGCGCTTTGAGCTGCCTGCGCACGGCCCACAGCCGGCTGATCACGGTGCTGGGGCGGTCGGGCCAGGCGTAGCCGCGGCGTCGCGGCAGCATCGCGTGCCCAAGCTGTAGTCGTAGTAGGCGGGAGAGTGCGACGCCACTTTGGCCTCGCAGCCTTGGGTCGTAGAACGCGCGTAGAAACCGCCCAAGAACACCCCCGAGGGGTCGGCAACCCATTCGTCGAGATTTCCCACCATGTCTGAAACGGCATCGTCGCCCCAGACCGTTACGCAGCGAGGCATGCTGCCGGTTGGCCGCAGCAGTGGTCCGAGGTTTTCTTCGACCACGAGATTGAGACGTGGATCCGTGTGTCCGAGAGAGGCTTGCCCATGCAACACGACGGCAGGATGCAGCGGCCGAAACACGTTGCAGCGACCCGCCTGATAGTTCGCAGCGTAGCCGTGTTTCTGAGCCGCACTCCCGCGACAGGCATGCGTCCACTCCTCCTCCGTGCACAGTCGCTTGCCCGCGTTTTCGCAGGCACGGCGCGCTTCGTAGAAGTTCAGATAGCCGCTGGGCACCGCCCCCGGACGGGAAACTGCCATGAAGGTGATTGCTCCCGAGCGCTGGACGGCGGGCACCGCCGGCAGCGGCATGCGGCGCGCAGCGTCGCTACCAAGAAGCAAGCGCTCGACCTGCCACACGGCATGCACGCGCGCGAGGTTCTTCGCGTTGGGCGGGTAATACGGCGAAAGCGGCGCACTCGTTGCGCGATCGACCAAGGCAGCTTCCCAGCGATCGATGCAATACGCCCCCACTCGTGCCATTTCCGGGGGACAGCTCGCAGCGGCGCGGACGGGCACTGCGGCGCCCAAGACAGCAGCGACGGCAAGAAGCACGCGAAAGACTTGCGCCGACCCGCGCACAGCGGCGCCTGGGTGCCGGCGGACTGACCACTGACCCGTTGCACTCGGCGCGGTGGTGACGCACGTTGTTTCCGCGTGGAAGGGACGGAGTTTTTCGACCAGCGACGCGCGCTTCTCGCGAGTCGCCTTGCAGACGCCGGTTATTCGCCGGCGGTGGTGCGCGCCTTTGCGCGGGTGCCACGACATCTCTTTGTGCCCGAAGCGCAGCGCGCGCACGCCTATGAAGACCGGGCGCTTCCCATTGGCGAGGGCCAAACCATCAGTCAGCCCTCGATGATTGCCATCATGCTGGACGCATTGGAGCTCCGCGCAAACCATAGCGTGTTGGAAGTCGGCGCCGGCTCCGGCTATGCGGCAGCGCTCTTGGGCTGCCTGGTGGCCAAGGTCACCGGCCTGGAGCTGTCGCCGGTGTTGGCAGCGCGCGCCAGTGAGACCCTGCGGCGCCTGGAGATGCACCACGTCCGGGTCCTGTGTGGGAACGGTTGGGACGGCCATGCAGACGCCGCCCCCTTCGACGGGATCTTGGTCTCGGCTGCCCCTGAAGCGGTGCCCGAGGAACTGCCGAAGCAACTGCGCATTTCCGGTCGCATCGCGATACCCGTTGGCGACCGGGGACATCAAGTCTTGCGCGTGGGCACACGCGGCGAACACGGCATGCGCTGGCAACAGAGTGTTCCGTGTTTGTTCGTTCCGCTCTTGCATCCAGAAGCGTGAGCTTGCCTCAGGCAGAACCGACCGTGCGCGAGGTGAAAGCCATCGGGGATGTGCCAGCGCGTTCGTAGGCTTGGGCCCAGGCGTCATCCGCGGGAACGTCGAAGATCAACTCCGCATGCACATCCGTCGGCAGCCACGCGCCTGCGAGGATTTCGTCTTCCAGCTGCGAAGGGGCCCAGCCCGCGTATCCGATGTATCCAATGACGCCCTCCGGGCTCGTGCCCTCGGCCATTAGCTCCAGAACTCTGCGGGACGCCGTTGCGACGATGCCGTCGCCCACTTCGAATTGTCCGTCCACGCCCGCCAGCTTTTCGCTCGCGCGGTACACCAACCAGACTTGTTCGGGAGCCACCGGACCCCCAACGCGAACCACCCCCGGGACGGTGACTTCTCGGTCCGTGACTTCCGCACGTACCAATAGCTCTTGCACGGTCATGACGTTCCGACCGTTAACGACCCAGCCAAAAGCGCCTTCCGGTCCGTGGGCTGCAAGCAAGACGACGGAGCGATCGAAATTCGGGTCGCCAAGAGGGGGCGCTGCCACGAGCAACCCTGGAGAAAGCGGCGACGACATCGTGAACTAAAGGTAGCACGCCGCTGCGGGGCTACGACACAACGACGCCTGCATAGCCCACGACGGAGCTGTAGTCGCCGGAAACATCACCGGAATTAGCGTATCGCACCAGACGCGCGGCACGAGCGCCGCGTGCGACGGCACAGCGGAGCGCAATGGTGGAGGGAATGAATCCGCACATTGAGATCTCGCGCTCAACGACCTCACGGTACAATCCTTCCGCATCAAGGGCCAGCACGCGGTCCAGTGCATGTTGGTCCAACGCACGGGCGACGTCGGCGGGGAGAAAGTGCGACATGTCCGTACTGGCGACGACCAAGCTCGGTTCGGCTAGCACGTCGAGCGCTTGCGCAAGGTCATCGCCGAACTGCATGCACTCGGCAAGGGACAGGCGTCCGAGCACGACAGGCACGACCTGAAGACTTGGTTGAAAGTGTCGCAGCAGAGGCAACTGCACTTCGATCGCGTGTTCGCGCGCATGCGCGCGGGCATCCACGACAAGCCCGCAGCGAGCGTGTACCGCGTCCGCCGCAGCAGCGTGAATCGGCACGACCCCATCTGGAATCGCAAACCCACCCCGGGGGGCAAGGGCGCGCGCGCTACCGAGTCCCGTATGATTCGGACACAAGACCACCACACATTCCGGCACGACGACTTGGGCGAAGGTCTCGGCCGCGATCGCGCCAGAGTAGACCCAGCCCGCGTGGGGCGAGAGCACGGCCTGCGCAGGCGCTGGACGTTCGACGACGGGCGCCATTGCCTCGAGCGCAGCGCGCATGGCGCCTGCTTCTGCCGGATAGAAACGGCCGGCGACTGCGGCGGGTCGGGGCTCCATCTGCGGACGAGCTTAGCGAAGCATGCGGCCGTTGCCACGGGATCCGGCCGCATTTAGCCCATTCTTCGGCGGATCCACGTGATTTGAATCACGTGCCGTACGCGATAGAGTGGCCAGCCAATGCGGGTGACGTTCTATGGCGTGCGCGGTTCCGTGCCCGCTCCAGGTCCAGCCACGGTGCGCTACGGTGGCAATACGTCGTGCGTGGGCGTGGAGCTGTCCGACAGCAGCCGCATCATCTTGGATGCAGGAACCGGGATCCGCACCCTTGGCAATGAACTGATCAAGAACGGTGGCACCGTGCGTACGAGCTTGCTGCTCTCGCATACCCACTGGGATCACGTGCTGGGGTTGCCGTTTTTTGGACCGCTTTGGAAGCCGGATACGGAGCTGTGCATCTATCCGCTGATCAACGAGGCCCAGGAGCGGTTCCAGCGGACGATCTTCGACGACATCCACTTCCCGGTCAGCGCGCAGGACATCCCGTCCCGCGTGGTCTTTGAACGCCCGGACAGCGACAGCTGGCGCATTGGCTCCGCAGTGGTCACACGCATCGCACTGAACCACCCCGGTGGCTCGCAAGGGTTTCGCATCCAAGATGCAGACGGAACGTCTCTCGCTTACCTGACGGACAACGAACTCCCGTCGGCGGAGAACCCGTCCCTGCTCGACGAGCTGGCGCGGTTCTCGGACGGGGTCGACCTGCTCGTACACGACTCACAGTACCTAGCCCAAGACATGCCGGCCAAATCCGGTTGGGGCCACTCTGTCGTCGACGACGTGCTCCGGCTGGGCAAGCTGGCGGAACCGAAGCATCTGGCGCTGTTTCACCACGACCCGGATCGGCGCGACGAAGAGCTGGACGCCATCGGCGCGCGCGCAGAGACCTGGTTGAAGGAAAACGCCGGCCAGACCACAGCAGTCGTGGCTTGCGAGGGCATGTGCATCGACCTCGCCAGGGACTAGCGCACGCTTATTTCGACGGACCCAAGAAAACTGCGCCCATGTTGCTCGATGGCGCGCTGGCGGAACTCCGCGCTGACCGGTACGGCGTGTCTATAGTCGAAGGCATTGTACACCCCCAAAGCCCACGACATGCCCCAGCGCGGTTCGAAGCCGGATAAAACCAGATCCCAGATCGCGTGGGCGCGCGTGCGGCCCTGGGGAGGGTCGCCGACATTTTCAAAGCGATCGAAGCGAATGCCACCGAAGCTGAGCCGCGTCCCTGCCGTGACGTCTCGGGACAAGATCGGAACCGCGGCTTTGACGGAAGCCAGATGCTCTGGGGCATTGGATACCTCACGCTTCTCTGACGCCGCGTCTAAAGCAAAGAGCGCCTTGCTAGATTCGCTTTCGAGAAATCTAGTGAGGGTGAAGCCGTAACTTGCGGCCAACATCCAGCCCTGACGAAAGTCACGGCGGATTTCCGCCTCGGCACCCAGGGCAACCAGAGGCTCATCGGTGTTTCGGTAGATCAACGGGTCCGCGCTGCTACCGGAGCCTTCGAAATCAATCAGCTGCGAAGTGTAGTTGCCGAACACGGATGCCGCCGCGCTGAGGGTGGGCGTGAATCGGTGCGTATGCTCGATCTCCGCGGAGTAAATGTTCTCGGGCTGCAGGTCTGGGCTCGCGATCTGCGTCGCGCCGCCGTCATTGTAAAAAAGCTCGTAGATGCTTGGCGCTCGAAATGCTTTGCCCCCGAGTAATTTGAGCACGCCACCGGTGTAGGGCTTGGTAATGACCGCTAGGCGCGGATTGACCGATTGGCCGAAGGTCGAATAGGCGTCCAGCCGCGCTCCAAGGGACACGCTCAGTGCATCCGTGGGCACCACATCGGCGACGACGTAGCCGGCCCCCACTTGAAAGGGTCGGCCGTCCGCCCCCGTGTCGTCCAAGAACGAGCCCGTCTCGTCCGCCGCTTCTTGCTCCACCTGGAAATGGAGTTGACCTTCCGCCCCCAAGGTGAGCTTCAAGGCATCGAAGGGGGACACGACCACGCGCTGCTCCAGCCCCGCCCAAGTGCCGCGGTAGCGATCGATCTCGACGCCACCATCCGCAATGTCTCGGGCGTAGGTTCCCAAAAATCGGTAGTGGTTTGCGTAGGCGCGAGTCGTCAACGACACGTTTTCAGACACCCGCGGATCGGCGCGCAGCTCCACAAACGCACGCGTGTCGCGCTGGCGGGTCCGGCCGTCGCCGAGCACCGTTTCGAACACGCCTGTGGGCAGCTGCTTTTCGTGGGTGTGATAGAACCATTGCGCCGTCACGCTTTTCCACCAGACACGCCCGGAAACCGTCGCAGCCTCCAGACCATCCACCTCGCGGGCATTGCCCGCGACCTCCGGCGGTGTATCCGCCACGTACTCCGGGAAGAAAAAGTCCCGGCCACTCGAGCGTGCCACCGCGACGCTGGTCCAAACCCCGGCGTCTTTTCCGAGCATCAAGTTGCCGCGCGCCCGTGCGCGCGCCACACCGTCGAGGGCGGTGCCTACGCCGGCCTCCGCGCTGGTGTGGGACGCACGGCGCGTGACCAAGTTCACAACGCCGGTGAACGCGCCGGTCCCGTACAGCACAGATCCCGGTCCCCGCACGACTTCGATGCGCTCCAAGTCGGCTAGGTCCGTGCGAGCGTCGTAGCCAAGGTAGGAAGAGCCCAGCCAGTTGTCGTTGGTCGGGTGACCGTCCACGAGAACGAGCAATCGATTGCCGTAGCTACCGAGACGTCCCAGCCCCCGAACGCCCACAGACGTATAGGAGCGATCGTCCCATCCGTACACGCCACGCACACCGCGCAGCGCCTCTGCCACGGTGGGGTACGCCAAGGCTTTGAGCTCTCGGTAGGGCACCACGGACACGGAGCTCGGGGCGTCCTCAATGCTCTGCGCCTCACGAGACGCGGCAATGATCTCGGCATTCTGCGCAAGCACGATCTGGAGACGCTGCGGCTCTTCGGCTCGGAGAAAGACCCGGCGCTCCACGCTGCGATAACCCGGCAAGCTAACCACGATGCGGTGGCGCCCCACTGGAGTCTTGAGCAGCGCCGGGGTGAACCCGGCGGGTTTGCCGTCGACCTCGATCAGGGCACCGGGTTCGTCGGTGCTGATCACCAACGTACCCGTGATCGCCTCCAAGTCCGTGCGCACGCGCACGGTCTTGTCCTTGATGACGGTGACCTCGAGGCTGCGGGTCCGAAATCCGGACTTCTCGATAGCCAGTTGGCGCCGACCCGGTGGCACTTTCAGAACGCAGGGCAAGATGCAACTGGCGTCGAAACTGCCATCTGCGACCCGGACGCGGGCTCCGGCCATCCCACCCTCGAGCTCTACGGAGCCCAATATCGGCGTCAGCTTCAGTCGAACGCGCTTCACGGCGCCGACCCGAGCTTGCGCCACGGTTTCTTGGGCCGGCATGTAGCCGGGCTTCTCCACCAGCACACGGTATTTGCCTGCCGGTAGTCCCAAGCGTCGCGGGCTTTCGCCCCGGGGCCCCAGATCTTTGCGATCGATGTAGACGGTCGCGCCCGGTGGATCCGTTTCGATCTCGATAATCGCGACTCGCCCACCCAGCTGCGCGAGGGCCCGCGCAATGCGTTTTCGAGTCGCAGCGTCCTTTTCTCCATCTTGGGTCGCTAGGTAGTAGCGATACGCCTCGGGATAACGGCCAAGCTTCTCGTAGGACCGAGCCACGTTGAAGAGCACGTTCTTGTTCGGGACCAGACGGTTGGAGGCAAGAAAGTGCGACAGCGCTTGCTCGAACTCGCCCTTCTCGTACGCGCTGACGCCGAGGTTGAAGCGCAAGTCCGCTTCGTCCGCTGTGTCGCCCGCTAGCGCCGGACTCGGCGCGCACAGCACGGCAAAAGAGGCTACCAGTAGCCAGAATCTAAAACGCCACATCAACGTGTCTTGCGTATATCGGAAGTGGGCTTCGGCGGGGGCGCTGCGGCGGCGGGCTTGGCTTTTTTCGCTGCTCTTGCCTTGGACGGAGCTGGCAGGGCGGCGGGCACCGAGGCGACGGCGGACGGCTGTGGCGTCACCGGCACCGCCGTCGTGACGGACTCGGCGAGGGTTGCTTTCGGAGAGGCGGCAGCGGGAGCTACAGGGGATACGGGGGAAGTCCCGGTGACCTCCGCGCTAGGACTCGGACTGGAAACGAGTTTGCCAATCGTCAATACCAGCAAGACGGCGAGGATCAGCGCCAGTAGCCCCAAGATGGCTGAAGCGCGCCGACCGCCCAGACGGTGCACCAACGTCGACGCCAGGGGCGCGTCGGTTTCTAAACCGACACCGACCGGCGCCGCACGCAGGGCGTCCTTATTCGACAGCAGTCGGTTGTAGCTGATGGTTTCGGCGTCCGCAGCGCCCTGGAACTCCCGGGCGGGCACCACCACGCCGCCGCTTCCATAGGTGCCACTTGGGGTAAATGAATCGGGACTGGGAAACGCGAGCCCGCTCGTCGACTGCGCTTCGGCGACGTGCAGCGGCGCGCCGGCGGCGACCGCCGTCACCTGCCGCTGCCCTGCAAATGGCCGAAGCTGCGCCGCCAACTCCGCGACGCTTTGGAAGCGGTCCGTAGGGCGTTTCGCAAGGCACTTCCAAATCACGTCGCAGAAAGGAAGCGGCGCGTCCGTTCGCGTAATCGGCGTCGGGGTGTCTGCGGCAATCGCGGCGCAGACCGCTGGCAGGCTGTCACCGTTGAAGGGCGGTTTCGCGGTCAGGAGTTGATACAGAATCACGCCCAATGCCCAGATGTCCGTGCGGTGGTCGACGGAACGGGCGTCCCGGATTTGCTCAGGAGACATGTACAGCGGCGAACCCATCATCACGCTAGACGTCGTCAACTCCAGCGTGCCGCCCGGGATCCCCACTGGCGCCTTGGAGATGCCGAAGTCCAGCACCTTGACGATGCTCGAGCCGTCACGACGCTGAGCAAGAAACAGATTCGACGGTTTCAGGTCTCGATGCACGATCCCGTTCTCGTGCGCCTCACCCACGGCGTCACAGGCTTGGAGCACGTAGAAGGCCACATCTTCCACACTGAGGGGGCCGTTCTTCCGGACCACCGTGCGCAAGTCTTTGCCCCGCATCAGCTCCATGACCATGAACGGCAACCCGTCCGGCAAGGTGCCGACGTCGAAGATGCGCACCACATGCTCACTCTGGAGACCAGCGGCTGCGCGGGCTTCGCGAATGAAGCGCGCGACCGCATTCGGCTCTTGCAGGAGTTCGCTTGGAAGCAACACCTTGATCGCAACCTGCTGGCCCAGCTGCTGGTGGCGGGCCGCGAGCACGATGCCCATGCCGCCCTTGGCGACGACGGACTCCACGACGTACTTTTCAGCGATCACTTCGCCGGGTTGGACCGGCGACCCAGGAAACTCGGGTTGGGAGGGCACTGCAGACATGAGCGAGATGACGCGCTGCGACAGAGCGCTGCCGCTAGTCTACGCCGAGCGCGCATTTCGATCCATGCACCTTGTCGCTACCGAATTCCGGGAGGAGGTAAGCAAAGGTACGCGGGACACATGCATCCTGCTCCGGTCCGGGGTACACCTGTGCCCATGGGCACTCGGGCAGCGATGGCGATTTCAGCGTTGGTGATTTCAGCATTGGGCTGCTCGGCGGCGAGCGACCCCGAAGGCGGTAGCGGCGGCGGCGCAGCAACAGGCTCGGGTGCAAACGGCGGTAGCGGCGCAGCGATTGGAGTCGGCGGCAACGGCGCAGCGATTGGAGTCGGCGGCAACGGCGCGGGCATTGGCGTCGGCGGCAACGGGGGCAGTGGCAACTTCGGCGGGGATTGCGCCGGGGTGTCTCAAGAAGCCAACAACGCGGTGCTGCCCGCAGACGTGATCTGGACCATCGATACCTCCTGCAGCATGATCGAAGAAACCCAGGCCGTGCGGGACAACATGAACAAGTTCTCCCAGGGCATCACGGCCGCGGGCGTGGACATACGCATCGCGCTGGTTGCGGAACAATACCAGCCGTCGCCGTTCCCGCCGATCCCCGACGACGGGATCTGCATCGCCGCCCCCCTGGGTTCCGGCAAGTGTCCCAACGACACCAAGCTGCCCAACTTCGCACACATTTTCCAAACCGTCGGCAGTAGCAACTCGCTGCAGCTGATCGTGCAGACCTATCCCAACTGGAAGGGCATCCTGCGTTCAAACTCTGTGAAGATTTTCACCATCGTTACCGATGACAACTCGGCGATCACCGCCCAGGACTTCACGAACCAAGTGAACGCGCTAGATCCGGCTCTGATCAAAGCAAATCAGTGGAAGGTCTACAGCATTTTCAGCTTCACGAACTGCCCCAGTGCCGCGTCTCCAGGGACGGTCTACAAAGACCTCGTGATCCAGACCGGCGGCGTCGCCAGCGACCTCTGCCTTCAGAATTTCGCCCCGGTTTTCAACCAATTGGCCGCCGGCATCATTGGCTCCGCCAAGCTGGACTGTGGCTGGAGTATCCCGCCGCCGCCTGCCGGCCAGACCTTCAACAAGAATCAAGTGAACGTGCTGTTCACGCCAAGCGGTGGCGGCCAGCAACCCATCTACAAAGTTCCTTCCAAAGCGGACTGTGGTCCCGCAGGGGGCTGGTACTACGACGACGAGGTCAACCCGACGACGGTCTTGGTATGCGACAGCACCTGCCAGACCATCCAAGCGGACCAAAACGGCAAGATCGACGTGCAGTTTGGCTGCGCGACGATCGAAGTGCCGAAGTAAGCGGCGACGCTTCGCTGGCTCGCTTCGACCGCTGTCTCGCTGCACCCTCGACCCCCACTGCATCGCAGCGGAGTCGGTGCTTAGCGGTGCTTCGGTCCGACCAGGCTGATCAGCGTTCCCCGGGTCACCACGTCGCCTGCACGGTCGAAGACCTCGACCACCACGGGCAGTTCTTGACGTGCGCTGTTGTCGGGAACCGCGCAGTTGCAGCGCGCGGTGAGCGTGCCCCGCGCCTTCTTCAGGTATTCGATGTTCATCGCCTTCACGATGAATCGGGCGTCGTCCGGCAGGGAGTAGGAAAGCGCGATGTTGCCGGTGAGTTCGATCAAGTTCGCAAGCGCCACTGCGTGCACCGAAGCCAGGTGGTTGCGCACCGCGCGCCGGTCCTGCAGCGTGACCACGGAGTGCCCCAGGCCCAACTCGGTGACCTGCGCGCCGATGGTGCCGGTGTACGGCGCTGCGAGACCGACCATGCGCGAGAACAGCGCGCGTCCGCCGGGTAGCCCCGAGAGCGCGTCCCAGGCCTTGGAGATGACGTTGAACCCAGCGGAGTTGATGTCGCGCAGCAGCGACGGCAGTGCCATGACCATGATGGCGGGCTTTATGGCGCCCTTTACCGGTCAGGGCAAGGCGTAGGTCCGCGGCGGCCGGGCTGCCGTGATGGCCGCTGCGGTGCCTGAAAATACGGCTTCGAAATGGCGGGCAGCGCGGCGGCGCTTTTTCCACTAAGTTGTGCCCAATGGAACGGCGCTCATTCTTGACCGGAGGCGTGTCCCTACTGCTGCTGCCCAGCTGCGTCTCCAAACCGACGATGCAGCTGCACCACGCGGAAATTCGATCCGCGGGCCCAGCAGGCATCGGGATGCAAGTCTTCTTGAGCGTGCACAACGACAATAGCTTCGACGTTCAGGTGCGAAACGTACGCGTGCAAACGACCATGGCAGGCAAATGGGCGCTTCCGCCTGTTTCGTACAGCCCCAACCAATGGTTGCCCGCCGACGGCACGGTGGTGGTCCAAGCGCCGGTGATCATCCCGTGGGGACTCGTCGTGCCATTGATGGCGGAGACGGCCATGCGAGACCGCATCGAATACCGCGTGCGCGGTGAAGCCGATGTGACTGCCATGCGGTCCTTGGGCATCCGCGTGAACAAACACCCCGTTGACGAGACGGGCAGCGTCCCACGGATCGCCATCCTTCAGGCCGGCCGCACCATGTTTCCGTTCCTCCAGTGAGCTTGCGGCGGCCACTCGGCTCCAGGCCCAGGCGCGCCAGAGCAGCCAGGCAGCCGCAGCATCGCGTCTGGCCCGGCGGGCGGGACGACAACGGGCGCTGGGATGGCGCATTCCCTACGGAACCGGTGAGCTGAGCCAAGGCATTTGCCGCCCCTGAGATCTTCGGCCGCCCCCGCGCGTACTGGCTGATTGAGCCGAACGCCGCCGCAGAATCCGGACCTCCGAAAGGGGGTCCCGGCGCCGATTTGCCTTGAGGAGTGAATGCCATGTCATGGATCCGTCAATTGTTGAGTTCTCCCCGAGCCCGGCGCGGTTTGGCCGCGAGCGCCGTCGCTCTTTCCGTCGGGGGCCTGGTCTTGATGCAAGCGCCTGCGGTGGGCAGTGCGTTTCAGTTTGGCGCGCTCGACGGCGATAGGGGCGCAACCTTCCAAGGCCCCGGCGCCAAGGGCACGCTGCAGTTGAGTCAGAGTCGCGTGCAGTCCGGGCAGGGCAGCTCGGTCTACGCCGAACTGACCCTCGAAGCAGAGGACCTGCCCGCGGGAACCGAGCGGGCGCCGCTGGCTCTGGCCATCGTATTTGACACCTCGGGTTCGATGTCTGGAGAAAAGATCGAACGCTCGAAGCGGAGCGTCGCAGATCTGATCGAACGCATGCGGGACGAAGACGAGGTGGCCTTCGTCCGTTACGACTCGAATCACGAAGTCGTGCAGCGCTTGGCGCGGGTGGGGGAAGTGCGTCGACAGCTGCTGCAACGTGTATTTTCCATTTCCGCAGGCGGCGGCACGAATATCCCTCCAGCTTTGGACCGCGGCATGGAGGAAGTCGCTCACGCGGCTCCCGGCCGGGTCCGGCGCGTGATCTTAGTCAGCGACGGTCTGGATAGTTCCAAAGAACGAGCCGAGCAGCTGGCCCGAAAGGGGGCTGCCACGTCCACCACGGTATCCGCCCTGGGCATCGGGCTCGACTTCGACGAGAGCTACATGTCGGGCGTGGCAAACGCGGGCCGCGGCAACTTCGGCTTTGTGGAAAACCCCAGTGCTCTCGCGCGGTTCCTGACCCAAGAACTCGACGAAACCGCCAACACCGTCGTGGATGACGCGCGCGTGCAGCTGAGCCTGGCGCCCGGGCTTCGTTTCCTACGGGCCGTGGGCGCCGAAGTCGTCGATCAAAGCGCCGACGAAGTGACCCTGGCCGTTGGCTCGCTCTTCGCGCGGGATCAGCGACGCGTGATCGTCGAGCTACGAGCCGACGCAGAACACGGTGAGGCCCTCGACCTGAAGAGCCACCTCTCCTGGCGGCGGGTCGGTGGAAAGCAGGCCCAAGTCCAGGTTCCGGCTCTGACGCTCCAGGGCGAGCGGAGCCAGCAGCTAGTGCTCGCAAGCCGCGATCCGAGAGTCGTCGCCAGCGCAACGAGCGCCCTGGCATCCCTACGACAGCTCGCGGCGACCCACGCCTATGCGGAAGGCGATACGGCCAAAGCAGAAGCCCTCATGGACCAAAGCCTAGCAGCGCTGGAGACCGCGGCCGCAGCGGCCCCGGCAGCGGAAAAGGAGTCGTTGGACAAGCAGCGTGCAGAACTGGGCGAGGCCAAGCGTGCGTTCCGAGCCGCACCACCGAAGTCGGCGGCAGCCAAGAGTGCGGGCAAAGCGTCGGCAGCCGCCAACGCCAAGAACATCGGTCGCAAAGCCTTCTGAGGAGACTGAGGTCATGCGAAGCATTTCATTACTTGTCGCGGCTGGCGCCGCTTTCGGCTTCCTGCCCCTGAGCGGGCGACTCGGAGTTGTGTTCGGCGCAGGAGCAGCGGTCTTGCTCGGGGTACTGCTGGCGCTGGCCGCGAGCTTCACTCCCAACGCGCTCGCGGTGACCGGGGGTGCCCTGGGCGCGCTCGCCAGCGGTGTGCTTGCAAACAATGGTCCGGCGATTGCCGGCGCTGCACTGATGCTGGGCGCTTTCGCAGAGCGCACCTGGCGCGTGCAAGGCCGAGATCCTCGCCTGGTGCACGCGCTGTCCGCTGCATGCGCGGGTGCGCTTGCCGGCTACCTGAGCACGCGATTCGCCGCGGCGGATCCTCTCGTGCGCGGCGTGGTGGTCATGCTCTGCGCGGTATTGGCCTTGGCGCCACTCTTGGTTCCTGCAGACGACCCAACGGCATTTGCCCTGGACCACTTGGCCGATGAAGTCAGCGAGCCGGCCAAGTCCACGCTACGCGCCGGGGCGGAGCTGCGGCGCGAAGTGGATGAAAGTGTGCTGGATTCAGACACCGCCGGCGATTCACGACGCGCGTGGAAGAACCTAGTGCGGTTGGCCCGGGCCCGCGCGCGCCTCAGCGACACCTCCAAATCCGAATCGGCAAAGCGCGTCGCTCGGCGGGTCGACCAACGACTCGCCGATCATGTGGAAAGCCTGACGCGGATGTACACCGCCGTGGAAACCCGGTCCGCGGCGGAACTTTCCCTGGACGATGGCAGTCTGGAAAACGTCCAGGTCAAAGGTGCTACGCTGGACGATGTAAGCGACGCGATCGTGCAAGAGGTCGCCTAAACGCCATGGCATTCCGACGCTTTGCTCGAAAGAAACTTGGAAGCTGGCTGTGGCCCAGCCTGGCCGGGCCCTTCGTCGGCATGTGGTGTGCGCTCTTGCTTCGCGCGATCTTCTTCGGCGGCAGCAAGCTCGGGCTGATCGCCTGGTTGCCCCTTGGCACGGGCATCGCGGGATGCCTCGCTCTCACCCTGCTGCTCACCGATCTGTGCCTGGTCCTACTTCGAGCGCGCGTGCCTCCGACAGGCGCGCGCGCGTGGTTCGTGGCTGTGATGGCTCCCGTCCCGCTGCTTTTGGTGTGGGAATTCCTGCGCCCACCCCTGCTCTCCACGCCGATGCACCACGCGGGCATGCTGGCCGTTTCTCTGTTGCTGACGACCGTTCCGCTGCGCCTATTGACGAGCGCACGCCCCGGATCCGGCTTCCGCTTCGGAGGCTGAGGGTTCCCGGCGGCAAGCCGTCCCCTGCCCTGGCGCTGCAAACGCTACAGCGAGTGCACGAGGCCCTGGTCGATCACCGCGCGCAGCTTGGTCAGCAGCAATTCCACAGCGACCAGGTTCTGGCCACCCTCCGGCACGATGATGTCCGCCCAACGCTTGCTTGGCTCAACAAACTGCAGATGCATCGGGCGAACGGACGAGTAGTACTGCTCGCGGACCGACGCGAAGGTCCGACCGCGTTGCTCAATGTCGCGGCGGATGCGCCTGAACACACGAATGTCCGCGTCCGTGTCCACGAACACTTTCAGGTCGAACTGCGAGCGCAAGCGCTCATCGGCGAATACTAAGATGCCCTCGACCACGATGACCGGTTGGGGCTCCACTCGACGACGGGTTTCGCTGCGCCGATGTGTCGCAAAATCGTACTCGGGTAATTCCACACCTTCGCCCTCACGCAGCGCGCCGATGTGGTCGATGAGCAACTGCGTCTCGAGGGCGTCGGGATGATCGAAGTTGAGCTCGCTGCGTTGCTCGTAGCTGAGGTCAGGACGATCCCGGTAGTACGCGTCGTGTTCGATGAGCGTAGCGGTGCCGTCAGGCAACCCTCCGGCGATTGCCCGAGCCACCGTTGTCTTGCCGGAACCCGTGCCACCGGCGACACCTACGAAATAAGGTCGAACCACGGCGGAGGCGCGGATCGGATTCGAACCGACGTATGACGGTTTTGCAAACCGTTGCCTAACCACTTGGCTACCGCGCCGAAGGAGCGAGAAGCTTTCATTTTCTCAGCGGGTGTCAAGCCGCTTCCGCTGTTTGCCCCGGCGGCCCGGAGGAATGCCTCGCCTCGGGCCCCAGGGCCGGGGCAAGGGAAGGCGAGGTTTGCGGCTCGGGTCCGCAAACTGCGGCAGTCCCGCCTGGGGGTCGCGTCCACCACGCCCGCGTTGAACATGTATGCTCCCGGGCCGCATGGGAGCAACCACCGCTAGGACCACGGGCGTGGCCATCGAGCACTCCGCCGCGTTTCGACGCCGGCGCTTCTTCAACTGGTTCCCCTTGGGCGTCACCTACGCCCTGCTCTACATGGGGCGCTACAACCTCACCGTCGCCAAGAACAGTCTTGGCGAGCTGATGACCAAAGAAGACTTCGGCATCATCTTCGGCGCCGGGACGTTCGTCTACGCGTTCGCGTTCCTGCTGAACGGTCCCCTCGTGGACCGAATGGGCGGGCGCAAGGGCATGCTCATCGGGGCCTTCGGCGCCATGGTCGCGAACCTCGCCATGGGGGCGTACCTGTACCACGTGGTCCAGAGCGGCCAAGCCGCCGACGCGCCGCTCCGCCTGGTGTTTAGCGCGCTCTACGCCGTGAACATGTACTTCCAAAGCTACGGCGCCGTGTCGATCGTAAAAGTGAACGCGCACTGGTTCCACGTCACGGAGCGCGGGGGCTTTTCCGGGATCTTCGGCACGATGATCTCGAGCGGCATCTTCTTGGCTTTTACCGTGAACGACGTGCTGCTGCGCATCGCTCAACGCATGACCGGGCTGAGCGCGCCGCGCGTTGCTTGGGTGGTCTTCGCCCTACCAGGCGTGTTTCTAGGTATCTTCTTTGCGGTCGAATACTTCTTGCTGCGAGACCGACCCGGTTTGGCCGGGCACAAGGACTTCGACACCGGCGACGCTTCGAGCGGAGATACGAGCGACACGCCCGTCCCAGCGCTGGTCCTGATCAAACGCATTCTATCGAATCCAATCATTCTCACCGTCGCGTTCATCGAGTTCTGCACGGGCATCCTACGCAACGGCGTGATGCACTGGTTTCCGATCTACGCCAAAGAGATTTGGGCGCTGCCCCTATCGCACCCCTTGCGCGGCGGCGAAATGCTCACGGCCATCGACAGCTGGTCCGCAACGCCGCTGTGGCCCGCCCTGCCCTGTTTCCTCGTCGCCGCCGTCTCGGGCTTCATCGCATCGAAGGCTCGCGGCGCCCGGCGCGGCTACCTGATCATCCTCTCGGTTCTGGCGTTCCTCGCTCCCTTCCTCGTGCAAGGCGGCTGGGGAGGTGTGCTGATGGTGGCCGGCGTGATCGGTGGCAACGTCGCAGGCTGGGTGAGCGATCTGTTCTTCCAAAGCCGCCGGGGCCCCGCAGCCGCTGGGCTCTACGGCTTCCTCGCCATCTGCACCCTGGGCATGGGCTTTGTGTTAGCGCCGGCGCAGAACACCGTCTCTAACGCGAGCGAAAAAAGCGGTCTTCTCCCGGGCGACCAGATCCTAAGCATCGCGGAAAAAGATGAGATCAAGAACTGGAAGGACGTGCGCGACGCCGTCGCGTGCTGGCAGCCGGTGTGCAAGGCGGCGGGCTGGAACGCTTCCAAGTGCGCTTGCGCGTCGAACCTTCAGGGTGCCGACGCCAACCCCGTGCAGGAGGGGCGAGGCATCCCTGCCCGGGTGCTGCGGGGCGGCGAGCAGCTAGAGCTGCAGCTGCAAGACCCGAAACCGGTGCAACGCGCCGGGGACATGCGACTGCTCCAAGCCCAACCCGTCACCCCCATGAGTCCCTATTTTCTTGGCGTGTTCGTGTTCTTGATGAGCCTATGCGTGATCGGCACCCACGGCCTCTTATCAGGCACCGCGACCATGGACTTCGGGGGCCGCAAGGGGGCCGCGACCGCCGTGGGAGTGATCGACGGCTTCGTATACCTGGGCACCGCAATTCAGAGCGTCAGCCTAGGCTATTTGACCAGCCGCGACTGGGCTTATTGGCCGTGGTTCTTGATGCCCTTCGCCGTGCTCGGCTTCTTGCTGTGCTTGCGTATTTGGGGCGCAAAGCCAAAATCCAGTGGCGGTCACTGACGCCTACTTGCGAGGCGGCTGCTCGAGATCTTCCGCAAGGTAGCTGAGAATCACTTCATCCAAGGACTTCTCGCCGACCATTTCGTCGTCGCCGAAAATGCTCCGCGCTGGCTTCGCGTCGCCGAAGATGGCAGCTGGACGCGACACCGCGTAACGCTCCGCGGGTTCGGCTTCGGGTACGACGGAATAGCGTCCAGCGTTAGGATCTGACGGCGGGCGGCTGATCGGCACGGGGGGCTTCGAGTCCGACGGGTGCGCAACAAAGGGAGTGCCCGCTGCGGGTGTTCCGATACGCGGCGGGGCCGATGCCGGGCGACGCGTCGCCGCTACCGGCTGAACGCTGGGTTTCGGAACGGCAACGGGACGCCGAGTCTCAGAGCCCGTCGGCACCCGCTCCAAGGGCAGGGTCCGACTCGACTCCAAAGCGGGGCCAGCAGGCGCAACCCGGGGTTGGCTCGGCGTCACACTCGGCACATTTGCTGTAGGTGCGGCGAGGGCGGCCGGGCTGCTCTCTGGACGCGACGAGACGCTGCGCGGCGCCGCAGGGGGCGCTGCTGCACTCGCAGTAGACGGCGCGCCCCGGGACTGCGTCGCACTTGCCGCGACCGCTGGGGTGGCGCCGGGACCGGGTACCGTGAGCGGTGGAATGATGTGCTCCGGGGGCGGGGACGCTTCTGTTGCCGAACCCGCAGCTGCGGCGGGGCGCCCTGCGTCGGGGCTCGTGAGGGGTGGCACGCTGGTGGGCGCTGAATCAAGGTCGGGCGCGGGAGCAGGCGCGACCACAAGCGGTGGCCCAAACGCTTCCTCGATGATCGAATTGAGCTCACCTTTGCGCAAGGCGACGAACATCGCCTTGTGCTGGTCCTTCATCATTTGCCGAACGACCTGCGCGATGTCCGACCGCCCAACGTGTTCCGAATAGTTGGTGCGGGCGGTCTTCAGGATCCGTCCGCCGTCGCCAAATAGATGCGTGATCACGTGCGGTCGTTTGACGCCCGAGTCTTCCGTCTGAATATGAAAAATACGCCCCTGGTGCCGGACGTTATTGTTGAAACCAAGCACCGGAGGCGGCGTTTTTGGCACGTAACGCTCCTCTAATCCCGACTCAAAAGGTTAACACGCCCACGCAGACCTCGGCACGTCGCATTTTGGGAACGCCGAGAAACCGCAGACATTGCCGCTTCGATCGCCGAATGGCTCACGAGGCCCGTCACAGCCCTTCATCCAGTCGGCGCATGCCTTCCAGCAGCAACCCGTCCGGGGAATCGTTGATCACACGCTGGTCCGACAGGAAATTCGGGTCGAGCACGAAGTCCCCTTCCCTGAGCGTGAGCATGGCGTAGAACGCGTCGGACCCGCGCACTTCCTCCCACAATGCGTTGTAGATGTCGCCGCCGACGAAGTGGATCTCGCCAGACCGGCCCGCCGAGCGGATCCTGAGGGCGCCAGATTTCTTGCCGTGAAACAAGACCTGCACCATGTCGGGCAGGCTCATCTCGGTGAGGGATCCACTGACGCCGCGCCCGCCGCCAGCGCCGGCTTCGCGCTCCAAGATCTGTTTGAGCTTGGTCACCAGGAGGTCCGCACTGCAAGGCTTGGTCACGTAGTCCGCTGCCCCTGCGGCAAACGCGCGTTGGGCGTCGCCGCCCCCGGCGCGCCCCGTCAAAAATACCCAAGGCAAGGTCTTTCCCCACTCGGCTTGGCGCGCCCGTTTCAGAAATGCGATGCCATCCTCGACTTCGAGTTCCATCTCGCTGACCACCAGCTCTACGTCGCCGGACTCGAGCAGCGCCTGAGCCTGCTCGGGGTCCCGAGCTGCGTGCACTTGGAAGCCCTGCTCCATCATGCGCAACTCCAGCACGGTCGTCTCTTCCGGATCCGGGTCGAGCAAGAGCACGCGATGACGCGTGGCCAAGAGGCGCGCTTTCAAGTCATCCCCCGTGACCATCATGCGGAATACGTCCACCAAGTTCGGGTCGAACACGCCGCCGCGATATCGCTCCAAGACCTGACAGGCCTGCACGGGTTCCAAGACTCGGCGGTATGGGTTCCTCGGATTCTGGGTGAGATCCGCGTAGGTATCGGTGATGGCCAGCAAGCGCGCGATGATGGGGATTTCTTTGCCGGCTTGCTCTTCAGGAAAGCCCTTGCCGTCATGACGTTCGTACATGTGTTCGATGGGGCGCGCGACTTCGACTGGGAGCCCCACGGACTCCATCATGCGCAGGGGTGCCGTGTGCATCTTGGCAGCAGCGGTTCGGTGCGCCTCATACTCAGCGACGTTGAGGGCAGTCAGGTGGTACGCGCCCATCTTTCCAAGATCATGCAGGTATCCGGCGACGATCGCAGCAGCCTTGTCGCGCTCGGAGAGACCGACGCGTTCCGCCGTCTGTCGCATGAGACGCGCCACTTGAGCTGAATGCCCGCGTAGCTCGGCGCGGGTGCTCTCGACCATGGTAATGAGGACGTTCAGGGTTTCTCGAAACGGCTCACCGAGCACATCCGGCAGGGGCTGCTTTACCGGCGACGCCGTCGCTGTGTCTGCCGGCTGTGGAGTCGGCTCTGTACCTTGACGCTCGAGAACGAAGCCTCCCGTCTCCATCAGGGAACGGTCAAACACATCGAGCATGTCCGGCGCGCCTGCGCGATCCAAAAGTGCGAACGCGCGCATGTCCCCAGCGTAGTTCTTGGCAATCGCAGCACGCACCGCTTTGGGGCGACCGACGAAGACACGCACATCCTTCGCCTCAGATGCCATCTGCACGTCCTGCACAGCCGGGGCGTCGTCCGGATCCGCTGTGACGATCGAGATAACTCCCGTCTTGGGTTCCCACAACACCGGGAACACCCCGTGCATCTCAGCGAGCTTTTGCGGGATCTTGCTCAGCGTGAATTTGTCGATCTTTGCTTTGCCAAGCTTCTCCGTGGATACGAAGCGGGTCTGGTGGTGCGCCGCGAGGTACTTCAAAAGCGCGGCTTCATCGAGCGCGCCAGTTTCCAGTAGCGCTTCTTCAATCCGTTCTCCGTTGTGTTGTGCAAAGGTCGCAGCAGCGTCGCATTGCTGCTGGCTGATTTGCCCTTCGGCGGCGAGGCGCTCGGCAAGGCGGACGTTGGGAGGAACACGTTTCAAGGCGGAGAGCTTCTCAGTATAGCCAACCCACAGCCGGACGGGCCGAATGCAACATTGCCAAAACCCGCGGCTAAGATACCGAAACAATGAAGAAAATTCGAGCCACTGGGTTCGGGCGACTCAGAATGGCTGTTGGCCGCAGGGCCGAGCTTGACGAAGGGGACCCAGAAAGCTAAAAACCGCGGCCCCTGGAGCCTAAGCGCTGTCGGGGCCCCCGCGGCCAGATTGCCCGGGTCAGACACCGAGGACTAGTGACAATGCGGACGTTCAGCGAAAAACCCGCCACCGCGCGGGAGGCTCGCAGGTGGTGGGTCATTGATGCCAAGGACCAACCCCTGGGCCGGCTCGCCAGCAGAGTGGCCACCCTGCTTTCCGGCAAGCACAAACCCACGTACACCCCGCACGTGGACACAGGGGATTTTGTCATCGTCGTCAACGCCAGCGAAGTGAAGCTGACTGGCAACAAGGCGCAGACGAAGACCTACTACAAGCACAGCGGCTACATGGGCGGCTTGCACGCCAAGACCTTCGCTCACCTAGTCGCAAACAAACCTCAGATGCCTATCGAGAAGGCCGTAAAAGGCATGCTGCCCAAAAGCGTTCTCGGTCGTAATATGCTCGAGAAACTGAAGGTGTACGGCGGTGCGGATCATCCTCACTCTGCTCAAAAGCCGGAGCCGCTCGCCCTATAAGGCGCGGAGTTTAGTTCATGACTGATACTGCATTCACGTACGCCACTGGCAAACGCAAGACCGCGGTCGCGCGAGTTTGGGTTGCTCCGGGTTCCGGGGCCATCACCGTCAACGGCGTCGATGCTGACGCTTACTTCGAACGGATGACGACGCGCATGATCGCCCGTCAGTCCCTTGAGTTGCTGGAGCTGACCGACAAATACGACGTGCGCTGCACCGTCGCCGGCGGTGGCCACAGTGCTCAGGCGGAAGCGCTACGCAACGGCGTAGCCAAAGCCCTCACCACCGAAGATCCGGAACGCCGCCGTGCCCTGAAACGCGCCGGGTTCCTGACCCGCGACGCGCGCAAGAAGGAGCGCAAGAAGTACGGACAGCCTGGAGCTCGCAAGCGCTTCCAGTACAGCAAGCGTTAAACCACGGGCCGGCAGCCGCCGGAAAGAGCGCGCGATGCCGACCGGCGTCGCGCGCTTTCGTTTTTTGTGCTGCCTTGCTACGCAGGGGCACCATGAAAAGCGAAACCTCCGTGAAGCAGCGCGTCGGTATCATCGGCGTCACCGGGTACACGGGCGCGGAATTGGTTCGAATCGTACACGCGCACCCGCAGCTCGAATTGGTGTACGTGGCGGCGCGCGAAACTGCAGGCCAAACTCTCGGGCAGGCGCTGCCCTCCACCCGCGGAGTTCCGAGCATTGCAGAACTCGTAATCGAGACGTTCGAGCCGGAGCAAGCGCCCCAGCTCGCGCGGCGAATGGACGTTGTCTTCACCGCGCTACCCCACGGCGCCAGTGCGCGCGCCGGAGCGGCGCTCTACGACGCCGGGCTCATCGTCGTTGACTTGTCCGCGGACTATCGACTGCGGGACGTGGCCACCTACGAGAAATGGTACGGGGCGCATCCCAAACCAGAGCATATTGCTGCGGCGGTCTACGGCCAGCCCGAATGGCACGCAGAAGAACTGCGGGGCGCGCGGCTGATTGCCGCGCCGGGTTGCTACCCCACCAGCGCCATTGTCGCTCTAGCGCCCCTGCTGGAAGCCTCGCTAATCGAGGTCGCACCCATCATCATCGACGCAAAAAGCGGCGTGTCCGGGGCGGGCAAGGCCCCCAGCCAAAGCTCCCATTTCCCCGAGGCCGCGGAAGGGCTGCGCCCGTACAAGGTAGCCGGAACGCACCGACACATCCCGGAGATCGAACAAGAGCTATCCCGCGCCGCCAAACAGGACGTGCAGGTGACTTTCACGCCCCACCTCGTTCCCATGAGCCGCGGCATCCTCACCACGGCGTACGCGCGCCTGCGCAAGAACGTGAGCGCCGAGGACTGTCGCGCGGCGGCAACGGCCAAATACGCTTCAGGTCTAGTGACCGTGTTGCCGGCAGACACTTGGCCGGACACACTATTCGTGCGCGGCTCCGCCCGCGCGCAAGTCGGATACGCCATGGACGCGCGCACGCACATGGTCGTCGCGGTCGCTGCGATCGACAATCTTGCCCGGGGAGCCTCGGCCCAGGCAGTGCAGGCCCTCAATCTCTCGCTGGGTTGGCCGGGCGCCGCCGGCTTGCCGCAGATTGCGCTCTACCCTTGAGCTCGCCCGAGTGAAGGCATGAGGGCCGTGCGCAGGAGACGCGCAGCGTTCGGTGCCAATGCAACGAACCGTGCGCAGTGCAGTGCAAGTTGCATGCTGCGCAATCCTGTCCCGGCGATATGATCGCCTGCGGAGACTGTCCGTAACAGCCGGCCTTGCCAATCTCCGTCGCCACACTAGGCTGCCTTGTTGTGGCTGACCGAAAATCGGCGGATACGCTGGAATTCTCCGCTGATTCGGAGATCGCGGACGCGGAGTCGGCGTACGGCTTCGCGCCCGGCCTTCTGGTAGACGGGAAATACGAGCTTTCGCACGAGATTGGGCGGGGCGCCATGGGGCAAGTGTGGCTCGCCCTCGATAGGGCGCTCGATCGCGATGTTGCCATCAAGCTTCTAGGCGCCCAAGTCACTGCAGATCCCAGTTTCCGTGGACGTTTCGTGACCGAGGCCCGCGCCATGGCAAAGGTGCGGCACGAAAATGTGGTGAGTATCCACGCGTTCGGGGAGCTCGATGGGCAACCCTATTTCGTCATGGAGTTTGTGCCGGGACGGAGCCTGAGTGATTGGCTCGCCACCGCTGGCATTCTCGCTCCCGATGAAGCCTTGGGCATCCTTCGACAAGTTTGCTCGGGCGTGCACGCCATTCATGGGGCCGGCGCCGTGCATCGGGATCTGAAACCTGCGAATATTCTGATCGGCCCTGGATTCCGCGTAGCAGTGGCAGACCTGGGCCTCGCGCGCATGTTGCAGGGTAAGGCCAGCGGCACCTTTGGCACAGCTGGCACTCCGGACTACATGGCGCCGGAGCAGATCCTAGGCCAGCAGCTCGCCCCAGCCCTGGCACCACGCACGGACGTGTACCAGTTGGGCGTGCTCGCATTCGAACTGTTCATAGGCCAAATGCCATTCACTGGCGACTCCGTGATGGAAGTCCTTGCGCAACACACCAGTGCGACGCCACCGGCGCCAAGTAGCCTCCGCGACGACCTGAGCACGGCGTTCGACGGCGTCATTCTGGCGGCCCTGTCCAAGGCCCCCATCGATCGCCCGGCCAGCGCCATGGGGTTTTTCCAAGCACTGGAAAGTGCGCGCACGTCCGTGGCCGCGCCCATGCGCGCACAACGCATCCTCATTGCAGACGACGACGCGGAGTTTTTGGAGTTCGCGCGCTGCGCAGTTGCGGATGCGCTGCCTCAAGCCACACTCATCCTCGCGCGGGACGGTGCTGAAGCGTATCGCGCCATCCGGGATCCAGGCTGCGATCTGGCGCTGCTGGACCTGGACATGCCCGAAATGAGTGCGATGGAAATCGTCGCCGCATTGGCTTCCGAACCGACTGCTCCGCGGGTCGTCGTGATGACCGCGGTCGGCGGCGCCGCAGACTGGAAAGTGCTCGCGGGCCTGGGCGCGGACGCCTTCTTGCTGAAACCGCTGACCGCAGAGACGCTGGCAACGGCCGCGCGCCGCTCTTTGGGCCTTTCGGTCGAGCCCTGACGCCCGCGCACACTTACGGACAGCGCGCGCCACCGCCGTGTAGCGTCACGCTGCTCAATCCAAGGGCGGCGTTCAAGCTCTGGTAGTGCACCTTGAGGGCCGCGAAGAAGTCGATGTGCGCGCCATTGATTCCACCACCGACGTCGTCGGCTGTCACGCAGCCGTCGTGCACAAATGCCCCGTAGCTCGCATCGCCGGGCATGGTCACGCCGTCTAACTCCGCGACGTAGATGGGCGTTCCGATCGCGATGACGCCCTTGTCCACCGCGATGGACCGAAATGGCGCAAGCGCCCGGTTCTGCACGCCATAGCCCCAGGGGTGCTGCGCGTCCGCCTCGAAGTAGCAGGGCGTCAGCGGACACGCGCAGGGCCCGTCGTAGTTGAGCAAGCGACCGTCAGCGAGGCGCCCGGTTCCCTCCAGTTTCAGGGCACTGGCAAAGCCGGCGCTCACTGTCGCAAGCACTTTGCACGCCGGGTCGTACAGCTTGGTGCTCTTCGTCCCGGTGTGTTCGGCTTCTGTGGTGACCCAATAGTACGTAAGCTTGAAGCTTCCGAGGGAAGGACCTGGCGGAGGCAGACCTGCATCCCCGCCAGCGGCGCCTCCGACGCCGCCCGCTCCGGAAAAACCACCCGCCCCACCAACACCGGCGGTCCCGCCCGTCGCGGCGTCCGACGAAGAGGCGCCGAACCCCGCGCCCCCGTCCTCTGCGCCGGGTCCGGACACCGCCGAAGAACCGCACCCCAGTAGCAAGACCACGGCAGCAACAGAGATTTGGCGCATGCCGCCAGTGTAACCGCACTGGCCCCGTCTGGCCTCCAAGTAGCGGATTTTGCAGGCATCCCGAGCCAAGCCGGGCTGCGGAGGCAAGCGCCAGCCAGCACGCTTGAAATGGGACCGGCTTTCCCAAAAGATGTGCGGTCCATGTCCCGGCCGTTCCGATTGCGCAGCGACTTCCAACCGAAGGGGGACCAACCCCAAGCGATTGAAGCGCTCCTGCGGGGACTTGAGCAAGGCGAACGACACCAAACACTGCTCGGCATCACCGGCAGTGGCAAGACCTTCACCATCGCCAACGTCATTCAGAAGATGCAGGTGCCGACGTTGATCATGGCCCCCAACAAGACGTTGGCGGCCCAACTCTACGGCGAGATGCGTGACTTGTTTCCAGACAACGCCTGCCACTACTTCGTCAGCTACTACGACTACTACCAACCGGAAGCGTACATTCCGAATACCGATACGTTCATCGAAAAGGACGCGATCATCAACGACCAGATCGACCGAATGCGCCATGCTGCCACACAGGCGCTGTTGTCGCGGTCGGATGTGATCATCGTTGCCAGCGTCAGTTGCATCTACGGCATTGGTTCTGCGGAGACCTACGAGGGGCTCCTGATTGAGATCAACAAGGGCGAAGAGCTACGCCGAGATCACCTATTGCGCCGCCTTGTCGACATCCAGTACGAGCGCAACGATACGGACTTTCACCGGGGCACTTTCAGAGTGCGCGGCGACGTGGTCGAGATCTTCCCCGTCTACGAGGACAAGACAGCAATCCGCATCGAGTTTTTCGGCGACGAAGTTGATACTATTTCCGAAGTCGACCCTGTTCGCGGGCGCGTGCTCTCCGAGCTCGACAAATACGCCGTCTACCCCGGCTCGCACTACGTCACGCCGCGCCAGCAGCTCAACAAAGCCATCGAAGCGATTCGCATCGAACTCAAAGATCGGCTCGAGTACTTCGACAAGGAAGTGCGTTTCCTGGAGAAGCAGCGCATCGAGCAGCGCACGTCCTACGATTTGGAAATGATGGAGCAGATGGGCTTCGTGCAGGGGATCGAGAACTACTCGAGGCATCTGTCCGGGCGGCAGGAGGGCGAGCCGCCCCCCACGCTGATCGACTACTTCCCGGACGACTTCTTGCTGATCATGGACGAGTCCCATCAGAGCGTGCCGCAGGTAGGCGCCATGTATCGCGGTGACCGTTCACGCAAGCAGAATCTCGTGGACTTTGGATTCCGCTTGCCTAGCGCGTTGGACAATCGCCCCTTGAAGTTCGACGAATTCGAGAAGTACATGCGCCGGGCGATCTTCGTTTCCGCGACGCCCGGCGATTACGAAACTCAAAAATGCGACGGCGTCGTGGTGGAACAGCTGATCCGACCGACCGGCCTCCTGGATCCGGAAATTGAGGTACGGCCCGTCGCGGGACAGGTCGATGATCTTCTCGGCGAGATCCGCAAGCGCGTCGAAAAGGACGAGCGCGTGTTGGTCACCACTCTGACCAAACGCATGGCCGAAGACCTGACGGAGTACTATTCCGAGCTTGGAGTGCGCGTCCGCTACCTGCATTCGGACGTTGAAACGCTGGACCGCATGGACCTGCTCCGCGACCTACGCGCGGGCGAATACGATGTCCTAGTCGGCATCAACCTGCTGCGGGAAGGCTTGGACCTCCCGGAAGTCAGCTTGGTCGCGATCTTGGATGCCGATAAGGAAGGCTTTTTGCGCAGCCCTCGTTCGCTGATCCAAACCATTGGCCGCGCCGCCCGAAACGTCGAGGGCCGGGTCTTCATGTACGCAGACCGCGTCACCGATGCCATGGAGTACGCCATCGCGGAAACCAACCGCCGGCGCGGTTTGCAGGCAGCCTACAACGAGAAACATGGCATCACGCCGCAGACCGTGCGTCGCGCGATCTTGGATTTCAATCCCGCAAGTGGAACGACCGACTACTACGCGGTGCCACGGGCTTCCAAGGCGTCGAAGGACAAGATCCCCGCGGGCAGGGACCCAGCGACTGAGCTCGCAGAGCGCATCGAAACCATGCGCCAGGAGATGTTCGCGGCAGCCGAAAACCTCGAGTTTGAGACCGCGGCCCGACTCCGCGACGAGCTGCGCAAACTCAAAGAGGGAGCGGATTCCTTGCCGGCGAAAGCAGCGGGGACCGAGAAGCGCAAACCGGGTCGCAGGTCTTCACGGCCCAAAGCTCGTCGCTAGTCTGGGGATCCGACCCCAACGCCATGCCAGCGAGGCTTCGCTAGTCCTCAGGGCGCCTGACAGTAGGTGTTGATCTTGCCAACTAGCTCATCCTCTTGCTTGACGATGGTGTCGAATTCCTTTTGGGCCTTATCCGCTTTCTCGGGATTCTTGGTTTCGATGGCGTCCGCGACCTGCCGCGCAGCCGCGGCGGCCTTGGTGGCCATGCCCTGATACTCGGTCACGTGGGTTTTCAAGTCGACGGTGGTGATTTCGATTCCGCCGACATCACTCGAAAGCGTCTCGTACAGCTCGCCGAGCTTCTTCATGTCCGCCACGGCCTTCGCGTCATCCTTGCCAGCCGTGTTCGTATGTTGCTCGATGACTTTCAGCGAAGCGTTCACCTTGTCGATGAACGCAGCGCACTCCTTGGTCTTCTTGATCTTGCCGCAACCACTGAGGGCCAGGGCAGCGATGGGAATGAGCAGGACAATAGCGCGGCGCATCGGGCACTCCTTTTCAGAGAGCTGAACTACTACCTCTGGAGCGCGAGAAAAACCAGAACCAAGCGACACCACTGACGTCCCGGGAGACCTCCGGGTGCCGTAAGGGAGCGGCTCACAGCAGCGGCTCGCGACCGGACGCCTTGAGCGCGTCAACCACCGCGCGCACATCCTGCGAGCGCTCACGTGGCATCACCAGCAGGGCGTCTCCGGTGTCGACGACCGCCAAGCCCTCGACGCCTACGAGCGCCACCAGCTTTCCAGCGGCGCCCGCAAGCGTACGCACGATGTTGCCCCGAGCGTCCACCAAGATGCTGCCTTCTGGCGCCGCGTTCTGACTCGCATCCTTGGGCGAAAGCTCCCAAGCACTTTGCCAACTGCCCAAGTCGCTCCAGCCGAAACTCGCCGACACGACGTGCAAGGTCTTGGCACGCTCCATCACCGCGTAGTCGATGCTAATGGACGGAAACGCCGCGAAGGCGCGCTCGGTGGCCTCCGCCTCAGCCTCGGGCCCTTTTTTCGCGGCGGCGTCGATGTCATCGAGCCCCTTCGCGATCTCTGGCGCGTGGGCGCGAACTGCGTCCAACATGTCTTTGGCGCGAAAAAAGAACATTCCACTATTCCAAGCGTAGCGGCCACTGGCCACGTACTTTTCCGCCGTCGCCGCATCGGGCTTTTCCACGAAGCGGACGACCCGCGACACGGCATCGGTGACGCCGTCCCCGACCTCGATGTAGCCATAACCCGTTTCCGCTCGCGTCGGCTTGACGCCGATGGTGGTGATGACGCCGGCGCGCGCAGATGCCACGGCATGACGGACGGCAGCCAGGAATGCGGCTTCGTCGCCAATGTGCTGATCGCTGGGCAGCACCATCACCACGGCTTCCGGGTCGCGCCGAAACGCCACGGCAGAGGCCCAGCCAATACACGGCGCCGTATTCTTTGCCTGGGGCTCGCCCAAAAAGGCACTCGGCGGTAGCTCAGGCAGTGCTTCGCGGGTTCCCTGCAACAAGCGCTTGCCCGTGGCGATCAGCACGCGGTCCGGCGGACTGAGCGAGGCGACCCGGCGCACGGTCTCGCGGATCAGACTGTCCCCACTTGGTCCCAGGGCCAGCAGCTGCTTCGGGCGCAAGCTGCGGGACGCGGGCCAAAACCGCGTGCCACTGCCTCCCGCCAAAATCACCGCAAAAACGCCACCTTGCTCAGTCATGCCCCCGCTGTGCCACGGCGGCGTCTGGCGCTCAACTGGCGATCGCCGCAACGTGGCTCACAGCGCCCACGTGACTCTCGGGCGCCGGCCAGGACTTGCTCATGGCCAGGGTGGCCAACGCCAAGGGAAACACCCAAAGCGCGAACAATGAAAAGTGTCCGCGCACCACCACCCGCCGCAGAACCGCCAGCGCAAAGAGCCCCACGACGAATGCCACGAACGCGCCCACGGCGGCAGCGGTCACGCCTCCGGAAGCGGCATTCAGGTGGCGCGCTTCGAGCAGCACCGCTCCGAGGACGACGGGCAGAGACATCAACATCGACAAGTCGAATGCGCGGTCCGGCCGCACCTTCATCCACAGAGCCAGCGCGATGGTGGACCCACTCCGCGACACGCCAGGCAGCACCGCAATTCCTTGTACAAATCCGAGCAGGAGCGCAGCACGCATGCTGGGGACTTCGAGGTCCCCGGGCCGGACCCAGCGAGTCGAGATCAGCAAGACGGTGGTCACCAAGAAGCCCAGGCCCACAACGAAAGGAGCGCCCGTGAAACGCTCCACTGCGTCACGTGCCAGAAGTCCAATTGCGGCGGTCGGAAGCGACGCCAGGATCACGACCAAGGCGTCACGCCCTCCTTCGGTCTCTTTGAAGCGCCTCGGCTGAGCCAAGGCTTGAACGCCATCCACCAGTGCGGGAGCGATGCGTCGCCACAACACCACGAGCGTTGCCAGCAGCGTGCCGGCGTGCAGCATGACGTTCAGGGTCAGGCCACCCTCGCCCACGTCGAAGACCATGCCGGCGACGGCCAGGTGTCCGGAACTGGACACTGGCAAGAACTCCGTCAGTCCCTGAAGAAACCCGAGGAGTGCTGCGTGGCCGAGCCCGGAATCCATACGCGTGTCGGCGTTTTAGTGAAGAATTCCAGCGAAACCCAAAAAGAAGCGCTCCAAAACCAAAAAAGACGATCAAAAGCGCAACTCCAGCGGGCGCGAGGCGAGAGGGCATGGAACACTCCCCCGCCTTCAGGAGCCTCTATGACCCGACTGTCCATTCTCGTTGGTTCGTCTGTACTTTCCATTGCCACCGTCGCGTTTGTGGGTTGTGGCAGTGACGACACGGGAGGGAACACTGGTGGCTCCGGAGCGTTTGGCGCCACGGGCGGCTTCGGCGGGACGGGCGGTGCGGACAGTGGCGCGGATGGCGGCGGGCTAGGCGGCCAAGGCGCCGTGGGCGCAACGGGCGGCGCAGCGGGTACGGGCGGGCTCGGTGGGCAGGGCGGACAGGGACCGGGAACGGCACTGGAGGTCGTCGACTGCCAGAAGACGCTCACGCCGCCGGCAACCGGAGTCTGCAGCGTGACCACTCCAGGTACCCAAGGCGTGCGACTGATTGGTACCGTGCTCGCTCCGACCAAGATCTATCGGGGCGGCGAAGTGACCGTGGACGGCAGCGGCAACATCACTTGCGTAGCCTGTGACTGCTCGGCAAGCGCCGCAGGCTCCACGACCGTGACCTGCGCCGACGGCGTCATTTCGCCGGGCTTGATCAACGCGCACGACCACATCGGCTTCGCCAACAACATGCCGTTTGATGGCCCCGTGCGCTACGACCACCGACACGAGTGGCGGAAAGGCGCACCCAACAAGCCGAAGATCAGCGCCTCAGGCGGGGCCAGCAAGAACGTCGTGCTCGGCGCCGAGCTGCGCTTTCTGATGGGCGGGGTGACCAGCGCGATCAGCGCCGGAGGTATCAGCGGCTTCGTGCGGAACCTAGACACCTCCAACAAGGACGGGCTCCCCGCGCAAACCGTAAACTCCGACACGTTTCCACTGGATGATTCCTCCGGGACCATGAAGACGTCCGGCTGCAACTACGGCAGCAAGCCGACCACCGCCGCCAGCATCGCCAGCTACGACGGCTACTCTCCGCACATCTCCGAAGGCGTCAATCAAGCGGCGCGCAACGAGATGACCTGCACCACTGCCGGCAATTTGGACGTGGTGGAGCCGCAAACGGCGATCGTGCACGCCATTGCCGTATCGCCGAGCGAGATCGCGGAAATCGCGAAAGAACACGCCTGGGTCATTTGGTCCCCGCGATCCAACGTCTCGTTGTACGGAAACACGGCGCCCGTGACCAACATCGCGGCCCAAGGCGTCGGGATCGCCCTGGGGACGGACTGGCTGCGCTCCGGCTCCATGAATCTCTCCCGCGAGCTGGCCTGTGCTGACTACCTGAACAAGACCCACTTCGACGGCTACTTCTCCGACTATCGACTGTGGGAAATGGTCACCACCAACGGCGCGCTCGCGGCCGGAATGGAAAACGGGCTCGGCATGCTGAAGGCCGGCTACGTTGCGGACATCTCGATCTTCGACGGCAGCACGAACAAGGATCATCGAGCCGTCATTGCTGCCGAGGCGAAGGACGTCGCCCTCGTGATGCGCGGCGGCAAGGTGCTGTACGGCGACAACACGTTGCTCAGCGCCACCGAGCTGGGCGCGGCCAGTTGCGAAACGTTGGATGTCTGCGGGGCTCAGAAGCGGGTATGCGGACTGGCAGACACCGGCGTGCTGGCAACGACCATCAAGACCGATGCAGAAGCCTTTGCGCCGCTCTTCACCTGCGGGGCCCCCCCGCCCTTGGAGCCCACGTGCATTCCCTCTCGCCCAGGCGAGTACACCGGCGTGCCGAGCGGCACCGACGCGGACGGCGACGGCATCGACGACGCTTCGGACAACTGCCCCAACGTGTTCAATCCGATCCGACCCATGGACGGCGGCAAGCAGGGCGACGCGGATTCTGACAACAAGGGCGATGCCTGTGACCCGTGCCCCCTGGACGCGACGGACACTTGCCCGGCGCTGGACGGCGCTGACACAGACGGCGACGGCTGGGCGAACGGCATCGACAACTGCCCAGAGATCCGCAACGGCACCCAGGTCGATACGGACCAAGACGGCAAGGGCGACCACTGCGACAGCTGCGCGGAAAAGAACTCCGGTTTCGCCGCCTGTGCGCTATCCGTCGAAGCCGTGCGCAATCCGGCGCATCCGGCGCACCCCGCTTCTGGCAGCAAGGTGACCCTCGCGGGGCTCTACGTAACCGCCGTTCGTCCCAACACCGGCGGCCTACGCGGATTCTACGTGCAGGATACGTCGCTCAAGCCCTTCAGCGGCATCTTCGTCTTCACAAAGGGTACCGCGCCGGGCGTGAGCGTGGGCAACCAGATCACCGTCACCGGAACTTACGAAGAGTTCTACGATTTCTCGGAGATCAGCTCTCCGTCCATCACCGTAACGAACGCTGGCACGACGTTACCCTTTGGCCCCGTCACCATTACCAACCCAGCGGACCTGGCGACAGGCAGTGCACAGGCGGAGCAGTGGGAGTCCATGCTGCTGAGCATCGCGGGCGTGCAGGTGACGAATATGAATCCCGACGCTCCCAAGGACTTCGACGAGTTCAGCGTTACCGGCAATCTGCGCATCGACGACGAGATCTACGAAGCGCTCGACAATACCTACAGCGTGGGCACGGCGTTTTCGAAAATCACCGGTGTGCTCACCTACAGCTTCAGCCAACGCAAGCTCCTACCCCGCAGCGCTGCGGACCTCGCGCCCTAGGATCGGATTCTGGGGGGGGGTTACAGGAAGACGGAAGGACGGGAAGGATGGGGTTCCGTTCATCCCATCATCCGACTCTTCCGGCCCTTCCGTCTTCCTGTGAAACTCATGGGCCGGCGCCACCACGTCCGTGCGTCGGGCAGCTTCAGTTCAGCGTGCCGTCCGTGGCCATGTTGGGGCGGATTTCGGGCTCCGCGTCCCTCGGCACGTCCCCTTCGACGATCTTTAGGATCTGTTCGACCTCGGCATCCATCGTGCCGGCGAGCATCTTGCCCCACATGACGAAGTCCGCCATCAAGCTCCACTTCGGGTAGGTAAAGGTCGCTGGGCGATTCTTCTCGATGAAGAAATGGCTGAACCAAGCTGGCCCGTAACCGACCACGGGCGCGACCGCGAGCAGCCACTTGTGGCGCGTCGCAAGACCGCCGGCCAACGCCGAAAGCGCCAGCGTAGTGCCGGCGAAGTGAAACTGGCGTGTCAGCTTGTTCCGGTGTTCACACACATAGAATGGCCAGAACTCGTCAAAGCTTTCGATGCGTCGCTCCATGACCACTGTTCATAGCATGAGGCGCCGGCTCGAGCGAGCCACGGCTCAGGGCCCTGCAGAAGCGACCAGTTGTTCGATCTCTTCGCGCGGAACTACCCGACTGCGCACTGCGACGATTTGGCCCTGAGCGCTGACCAACACCATGGTGGGCAGTCCGCGCACGCCATAGGCGGTGGCCACCTTGGAGGCTTCGTCGAATACCGCTGGATAAGACAGACCCTTTGACTTCGCATAGTTGACCGCGTCTTCACGTCGGTCATCGGTGTTGACTCCAATGACGTGAATGTCCGGACGATCTTTGGCGAGCTGGTCCAGAATCGGGATCTGCTTTTTGCAGGGGCCACACCAGCTTGCCCAAAAGTCCACCACTACCGGCTTGCCCTGCAGATCCGAGAGCCGAATGCGATTGCCCGCGTCACCACCATGAATGACCTCTAGGGCGAAGTCGGGGGCGGCGAGCCCCTCGAGCTTGCTGGTCTTGCCGCCGATGCGTGGCAGCACGATCAAGCCGAACAGGCCGCTGACCACGAGGACCATGGCTAGGGTGATCCACGCCTGACGCGGGTTTTGCGTCGGTTTCTTCTTCTCGGGCATGGCGGCGGGCACTCTAGTTTCACGGAGCGTCGAGCGCCACTCGAGATTCGCTATACAAGGCGTCGGGAGGATGGCGGCGCGGGAAGGGCGCGCGCTTCAAGCAATTGCCGGCCCTCAGCGCTGTTGGCAGCAGGCACGCGCACGCGCATGCGGGCACCTCCCAAACTACTTTCTTGGGCGACGATGCTGCCACCGTGTTCGACTACGATTTTCTTGACGATCGCCAGTCCCAAACCTGTGCCCTCGGTCTTGGTGGTGACGTAGGGGTCGAAGACCGTGACGCGCATTTCCTCGGGGATGCCCGGCCCGCTGTCGTCAACGTCCATCAAGAAGGCATCCCCGTCCCGACTCAGGCGTACGACCACTCTTCCCGTCTCCGCGCTTCCACCGCTCACCGCTTGCCCGGCGTTGCGCACCAGGTTGAGGACAGCGCGGCGGAACATTTGGCGGTCCAAGAAGACCCGCGCCGCTTGGGCGGGCAACTCGAACGACAGCTCGACCCCCCGTGGGATCTCGGCTGCCTCGCCGGATTCGTCCGCAACTTCGAGATGCGTGCTCCAGTCTTCCAGTAACTCACGCAAGTCGAGTTCCTCCAGCTCTGCCTGAGGCAGACGCGCGAAACTCGAAAACTCGCCAACCAGTCGGCGCAGGGTGCCCACTTCGTCTTCCACGATTTCCAAGGTCGTATCGATCAGCTTCTGGAAGTGGTCATCGGAGCCGTCGTAACGACGGTGCACCTCTTGCACCGCCAATTGGATGGGAGTCAGCGGATTCTTGATCTCGTGGGCGAGGCGCCGCGCCATCTCTTGCCATGCCCCGATCCGCTGCAGGTATTCGATGCGTGCTCGACTGGTCTCCACTTCGCCCAGCATGCGGTTGAAGGCCCGTGCCAGGTCCGAGATCTCGTCGTTGCCGTCCTCCGCGACGCGGATGGCCAGGTCGCCTGCCCCAACCTTCTTGGTCGCCTCAGACAGCCCGCCCAAGCGCGATGATACGCCGCGCGCCAACAGGGTCCCGACACCGATCGCCATGATGATCGTGATGCCGAGCAATGCGGCGAAGGCGTAGACGTAGGACTGCTCGTCCATGGTTTTGCGCCGCTCGACCTGCTTGTAGGTGTCTACGAACTGACTCATCTCTGTCAGCTCTTCGAAGCGGGCCTTCTCGGCTGCGAATACAGCCACCAGGCGCGGCACGGGCCCCATCTGTGGGACTTCGTCGCCAAGCTCTTCATCCGGGTCTTCGTCGTCGACGAGTTTTTCCGCGGGCGCCTCCGCGAGCGGACGAACCACCTCGAGCTTGTTTTCCTTGGAAGGGTCCACGGGGCGTCCGCGGTCCGCAAACGCCAGCCGCTTGCCTTCGGCATCCAGAACTTCGAGGGATACCAGACTCGGATACTTGGGAAAGGCGCGCTCCAATTGTCGTTTCGCCGTGGCCCCGTCCTTTTCGACCGCCGCCGTGCGTAGGGCATGGTCAGCCGCAACGGCGTCGGTTGCGTTGCGCATCGCCGTTTTCATCGTGCGCGCAAGCTCCTGATACAGCCCAAGCGACTGGTCGAGGCGCGCGCCCACCTCCGGCACAAAGAACTTCGCGGCCGCCTGACGCACCATGCTGTCCGCCAAGAAGACGGCCACCAACACCGGAATCAACGCAGTGATGACGATCGCGAGCGCCAAGCGCCGCCGGATGCGACCGGACGCAGCCATGGGCGGCAGTCTACCTTGCTTCATCCGTGCGAGTTTCGTCTTCGTTCTTGCGAAACAGGCGAGAGAGCAGCTGCATCGGGTCGAATCCAAGTAGCGACGTCACGTCCCGATCCACGCCAGATAGATCGCGCACGCTCTGAAACAAGGGGAACAGCGGGCTTTCCTCGCCAAACCAACCCGCGGCACCCGCGCGTGTGGCCAATTCGCGGACCGCAACGAAGGCAAAACGCCCGACGTCCAGCCCTAGGGGCAATGCTACGGCGGCTGGCGCCGGGGAGACGACGACGTCCCGGGCGGCCACGGCGGCCGCCCACGCGCCTGGAGCAGGCCGATGCAGCAACTTCTGCAGAGTCGCCACTTCGCCAAAACAGCCAAGGGCCAGCGGTGCTGCGCGCACTTCGATGGCTCGCACTAGATAGCGGTAGTCCCGATGCCAATCCCCGGACAGAAGGCCCATCTCATGCCTGAGTTGGTCGGGACCCAATACCAGGTCGAAGCCGTGACCGCTGCGGCGCACCACGATCGCGGTGAAGAGCTCCCCGCGATCGAACACGCCGACGGCGATGCTCTTCCCGTCGGGGCAGATGGAATCCAATACGCGCATCACGACCTTGTGATTCGGCACCGGCCAGCTCGCCATCCGCCACGGATGGACCTGCAACCGTCCTTCTTGCTCCAGCTCCCGCAAAATCCCCATGAAGATCAGGCTCTGCTCCAGACCGTCCAAATCTCGACGCAGACGGTCGGCGAAGCGCTCCATGAGCTCTTCGAGCGCTCCCGTCTCAATCCGGACTGCCCAGCGGGCGTTGTGCCGAGCCGCGAGCGCGGGAAGTTCCTCGGACCCGCTGCCCGCGGCGTGTATGTCCAGCCGGCCAGTCTCCGTGCTGACCAGCTTTCGCAAGCGGCCATCCGTCGTCACCGCTAGCAGGCCACCTCGGGGCTGCTGGCGTGATTCGAGGCCCGCGGTGGCCACATCGGGAGCTGGCCGTCCCGCGCGAGAAGGATCGTCGTGTTCGGCAGCGAAGCTGGGCGCGCGAAATACCGCCGCCAACCGAACCCAGTCTTCCGTTGTGAAACCTTCGAGACGCACGTCGCGAGTCAGCACGGGCGGAGTATAGTCGTGCCCATGAGCGAAGCGAGCAAGCTGTCCAGTGCCCAGGATCTGCTGGAATTCATCGATGCCTGTCCGACCCCGTACCACGCGGTGGCACACGTGGCCGCGCGCCTGGCCGCAGCGGGCTTCAGCGAGCTGGACGAGCGGAACGCCTGGTCGATCGAGCCCGGCGCAAAGCACTACGTGGTCAAGGGCGGCGGCACCCTCGTGGCGTTCATTGCCGGCACCGGCGCCCCTGAGGAAACCGGATTCTTGCTGCTTGGAGCCCACACGGATTCCCCGAACCTGCGGGTGAAGCCCGTAGCTGACGTGACGGCGTCCGGACACCGACAGCTCGCGGTGGAGGTCTACGGCGGTGTGCTCTGGAGCACTTGGCTCGACCGAGATCTGTCTCTGGCAGGACGCGTAACCGGTCGCGACGGTCGAACGCGGTTACTGCGCTTCGACCGCCCAATGCTGCGCATTCCCAACGTGGCGATTCATCTCAACAGGGAGGTGAACTCCGCGGGGCTGCAGCTCAACGCGCAGAACCACCTCATGCCGCTGAGTGCGCTGGACGGCAAAGCCGACAATACGAAGCTCTCCGTGTTGGTCGCCGAACACTTGTGCGCAAACGGCGATCAACTGAAATCCGAAGACATCACGGGCTACGACCTGTGTTTGCATGACACGCAACCCGCAGCCATCGGCGGCGCTCGCGATGAGCTCATTTTTGCCCCACGCCTCGACAACCTCGCCTCATGCCATGCTGCCATTCAGGCGCTGCTTGCTGCGGGCGATTCAAGCCCCGTTACCCGGGTGGTCGCCCTCTACGACCACGAGGAAGTGGGCAGTCAAAGCGCTGCAGGAGCGCGCTCACGCTTCCTGAGCTCGGTGCTTGAGCGCCTGAGCGTGGCGCCCAAGAGCGCGAGTCGCGAGGCGCCAGCCCGCGCACGCGCGCGGTCGCTTTTGGTCAGCGCCGATATGGCGCACGCACTGCACCCCAACTACTCTGAAAAACACGACAAAGTGAATGCTCCGAAGCTCGGTCGCGGCCCGGTGATCAAGGTAAACGCCAATCAGAGCTATGCCACGGACGGGCCGAGCGAGGCATGGTTCGAAGGCCTGTGCCGGGATCTCGACATCAAAACTCAGCGTTTCGTGTCACGCAACGACCAGCCCTGCGGCAGCACCATCGGGCCGATCTCGGCCGCGATGCTCGGACTGCGCAGCATCGACATTGGCAACCCGATGCACAGCATGCACTCCTGCCGCGAAGGAGCGGCTGTCGCGGATGTGCAGCCGATGATTGCCGCCATGGCGGCGCTGCTCATGTCCAAGAACGTGCCTGCTCCGCGAGACTGAATTCCGGCGCAGCGAACTTCGCTCAGCGCCCTGGGGGCGGGGGCGCAAACCCGGAGTTGGGAAAGGGCTGCGGCGCGCTGACGGGGCGGATCGGCCGCCAGCGTCGCGGGAACACATCGATGCCGCGCGCCTGCAAGCCCGCAGCGTCGTCGTAGCGCAGGGAGATGATTTGGGTCGGGGAGTTGCTTTGGCGCTCGAAGCGCGTCTGGCTCACACGACTGGTGCGGTCTTCGCCCCACTGGGTTCCCAGGCGTCCCGCGGAGTCCTCGCCGGCGGAAGGAGCGACTCGTCGTGACTGAGAACGACCCGGGGCCGGGGCCGACTTGGCTCGCGGCGCCGCCGCACTGTCCGAGCGCCCTCGTGCGATGGCCCGGGAAGCCCGTTCCGTAAAGACCGCGACGCCGATCACACCCACGTTCTCTGGCGTACCCATCTGCGCGGAATAGCTCTCGCCCGGATCCCCGAAGCGAAACGCGGCTACATGATCCAAGCTCTGGCGAAAGCCATCGATCCGCGTGGTCCCAAAGGCCGGAACCACGTAGCCGCGATTGCGCACGAAGTCGCCCCGCCGGCCGTTGATCACATCGCGGCCATCCACACTGACCACGGCCTCGACGCGCTGGGCCGTCGGGTTGCGCACGACGATGACGTAGCGGTCGCCGTGGTCTCCCAGCACGAAGGTCTGCCCCCGGTGCTGGAAGGTCTGCAGCGAGCCCCCGTTTGCGGACTCAATATGTGCTGAAACTCGGGGGATCGGGCGTGGCTGCCAAGGCTTCGGCCGATGCCGGGGGCCATGGGCCGAGGCCTGACTCACCGCCGAGCCCACCGCGCCCACGGCAACTAACCCTCCGATAATCTTCAGGAAACGTCTACGAACCGGATAATGTGTGTTGCCCGCCATGCCACTTGTACGGCTAACGCACGAAAAGGCGTTTGGCTTACGCGGAAAATACCGCTGCCGACATTTTCTACCCTAGCGCACCGCCCACAGGCTGAGACGCCCATCTCGATCCGCGGCCGCAAGCTTCTTGAAGCCCTCGTCGGCCGCAACGTCTTCGATCTTGCCGCTGGCGTCGAGGACGACCCGCTTCGGTCCGCCGATCTCCGACAGGTGTAGGCCGTCACTGCCGCCGCGTACGAGCAATTTGTCGTCAGCAGAGAACAGGATCTGCTTGACCCAATCTCCGCCCTGCAGCTTGGCACGCTGCTTCGCCGGCTCGGACAGTTCCCAAAGGGTCGTGGTGTGCCGAGCGCCCTCCTCTGCCAAGACCTGGCCGGTGTGATCGAAAGCCAGGGCGTCACTCTCCGCATCATGCCGGATCAGTTCGTGGAACTGCGTGGGCGTCGCCAGCTCCCACCACCAAACGGACCCCTGCACCCAAGCAACGGCCAAGCGTTTGCCATCGGCGGACAGCGCGAGACTCTTCACGTCGATGGGTGGCCCAGGAACCACGACCTCGACCTTCGACCCCTTCTTCAGATCATAACCGCGCACGACTCCGTCGCGATGTCCGAGGGCTAATCGCTCTCCAACGAACGCCGCCGCGGTGACCTTTTGGGCCGCGATAGAAGGTGCCTGCACCGCGATCAGCTTGTCCGCGGCGTAGCTAACGAGCTGATCGTCGCACACCAAATGCAGCTTTGCTCCGACGAAGGAGAGCCCGGTATGCACAACTTCATTGCATGGCTCTGCTTTGGCGAGCAGCTTGCCACTGCGCAGGTCGTAGAGCGCAACGTGCGTCTTGCTCGCATAGGCAACCCGCTGGTGCACGCTGCTGACGGCGACGGCCCGACCATAGCCACCGGCAGCTGCCTCCCAAGCGAGTTTCACGCGTTCCGCGGTCGCGGCGCCGATGCTCGTGGCCGGGCGGGGCCGCTGCGCCGCCCGCGCCGGCTCTGCAACCGCGGGCTTCGGGCCAGCCCCGCTGCCGCAAGCGATTGCGCAGACAATAGCCCCCCAACTCGACGGAAACCCTCGGGTGCGCATGACGCCCGAACCCTACCAGATCCGCACCAAGGAGCGCGACGTGCGCGCCAACCGCTGGAACGCCGACGCTCTGAGCCTACATGCCCTGGGCCAGGATCAAGAGCGCTAGCAGCGCGAAGCCCAAAAGCACGCTAGCCAATGCGATCAAGACAATGAACGGCCATAATGACTTGGACGTCAGTTGCGCCAATTCTTCGTCCGTCGCCCCGGCGGCGGCCAGGTGGCGAAGCAACTCGCGACTCGCGAGACGGCTGTCGAGAGCCATCAATCCGAGCGCCAAAAAAGCCGCCGCAATGACGAAGGCGCCAGCAAAATAGCGGGCGCGAAGGCGCCGGCCCTTCTGGACCGAGTACCGGGCGGGAGCTCCGTCGAGCAACTCGACGTCCGCGACGGCAAAGGTGTCGGCCAACGCGGGCGCGCTCGGCACGTACATCGGCCAACCCACAGTTGCGGGTGCGTTGAAGTCCGATTCGCTAGACACCATGCACCAGCTGCGCTCTCCCTTCGGAGGCTTGGTTCTCCACAATCCCACAGCGCCTCCTCGGCCGTCCGGTTCGAGGGGGATAGCGGCGTGATCCAGCCGCCCTGCCAGCGTCAGCAGGGCAACGTAGGCCACGTCGCGTAAAATGGCAGATTCCAGTCGAATACCCGCTTCCGTCAGGCGCGCATCCAGGGCGCCCGGCACGACCGGCAGCGCGCCCCAAAACCAGCCGCTGCGTCCTTCCCCGGCCGTTGCCACCACTTTCACGCTCAAGGCGTGCTCCAACGCCAAGTAGGGCAGCTGCGCGCGTCCGTGCGCGTCGGTCGTTACGGGCTTCTGCGATCCGCCATTTTCCTTGGCGAGGCCGACCTGGGCTCCAGCCACGGCGCGGCTAGCCTCACTCACCTGCACGATCAGCTGGTCCGGGAAAGGCACGGCCAGCACTCCGCGTGCCGGCGAAACGTCTACGCGCAGCGTGCCGTCACGTTTTCCTTTCAGGAAGCCACCCCTGCCACGCGCGTTCGCCAACCACGCCGAGCGGCTCAGGTCGACGCGCGCGCTGCCGATGTCCCGACCGTCGTCCTGCACGCTGATCTCTAGGGGCCCATCATGCTTTGGCAACGCGAAGGTCGGCCAGGCGTGGCCGCGTGCATCGGTGGTCACACGCTTGTGCAGCACCTTGTCCGCGCCGGCGCGCAAACTGACATCCACTTCGCGCCCCGCAACGCCGACCTCCACTTCCCCGATGCGATCGACGATCACCACGTGCAAGGGCAGCGACTCCACGCCTTGAGTCGGGCCGCCATAGACGCGCGCCGCGCGATACGGCCTGTCGGCGCCCGGCCCCAGCACCGCGATGCCAACAACGGCCACGGCCAGCACGGGCAATGCGTACAGAAGCGCCTGCAAGCGCCGGCGGCGAGACGACATGGGGTGTTTTACCCCGTATCCCGCGAACAGGCGCGCCGGCCGCTTCCCGTCGTCATTCGGAGGGCGGCCCGCGGCAACAACTTCACCACTTTTGGCCGATATTGCCTCGGTCCGAGGGTCACCCGCAGGCTTCTCTGCCACGCGGGTCGGTTTTTCGCTAACGTCCACGCCCTTCTCATGGCCGAAACCAGCACTAAGAAACGTAAGAAGAAAAGCCCCGCGAAGAAGAAGCGCTACGAGCGCCGCTTTGTCGCAGACGCCATGCAGAGCTCGAAGGGTTCGACCCTGCTTGGAGCAGCGGGTGCGCTTGCGCTAGGCGCCGGGGTCTACGCCCAATGGCTCCGTGATCCAGCGCTGTCCTATGGGACTTATCTGGTCGCCGGCGGAGCCGTCGTACTTGGCGCCGCGATGTGGTTCGGCGATGTCACCGGCGCTCCCGTGAGGATTGGCGACGGTGGCGTGGCCATCGAGCGCGGCTCGGACCTCGTCCGATTGCTATGGTGCGACGTGGAGAGCATCCAGATGGTCGGCTCCAATATCGTCATCAGCGGAGACGGCACGAAGCTGGAGTTGCCCGTCGCGGCCCACAAGCTGGCAATCGCGTGGGTGCTGAAGGAAGCGGCTGAACGCGTACCGGAAGTGCTCGACCTCAAGCGCAGCGCTGTCGACGGCTTGCCCGAGGCACGGGACAGCGATGGGGAGCGTCTGGTCGTAAAAGACCTGCAGATTGCCGGACGCCGTTGCGCCAAGAGCGACGAGATGATCACCCTCGAGCGCGACGCCCGTGTATGCGGAAGCTGCGGTCAAGTGTACCACCACCATCACGTGCCCCGAACGTGCGTGACCTGTGACGGAGCCCTGGGCAAGAATGCGCTGCGCGTGTAACTCGCGCTGGTAGCCGAGAAGAGACAACGGGCCATCACATGTCGCAAGTCACTCGCATCAGCGTCTTGGGCGCAGGCACCATGGGCCGAGGCATTGCGCAGCTTGCCGCGCAAAACGGCATCAGCGTCGGCCTCTTCGATGTCACGCCGAAGGTTCTGGCGGAGGCGGAGCAGGCGATCCGCACGCAGCTGGCGCGCATGGTGGACAAGGGCAAGCTGAGCGCGGAAGAAGGCGAAGCGGCCGGCAGCCACGTAAAGACGGCGTCGGATCTGGAGGGCGCGTGCAGCGGCGCGCAGATCGTCATCGAAGCAGCGCCCGAGCAGATGGCGCTGAAGGTCGAGCTGATGACACGCGCGAAGGGCTGCGTGTCCCCAGAAGCGTTGTTGGCATCCAACACGTCGAGCCTGTCGCTGACGGAGCTCGGCAACAGCATCGCCGCGCCTGAGCGAACCGTGGGGCTGCACTTCTTCAACCCGCCCCCGGTGATGCCACTGCTGGAGATCGTGCGCGGCCTCGGCACCAGCGAAGACACGATCCAGCGCGCCCTGGCTTTCGCGACGCAAATCCAGAAGGAGCCGATCGTCGTCAATGACTTCCCCGGCTTCGCCAGCAGCCGCTTAGGCGTGGCGCTCGGCGCCGAAGCGATCCGCATGCTGGAGTCGGGAGTCGCACGCGCGCAGGACATCGATCGCGCCATGGAGCTCGGCTATCGCCACCCAATGGGGCCGCTCAAGTTGACGGACCTCGTGGGCTTGGACGTGCGATTGGCGATACTGGAGCACTTGCACCGAGAAGTCGGAGACCAGTTCCGGCCGCCCACACTGCTTCGCCAGATGGTCCGAGCGGGTCGCATCGGCAAGAAGGTTGGACTCGGGTTCTATCGCTGGACGCCCGAAGGCCCCGTTGCCGTAGACTAACGCAGGGCGAAATGGCAAGCGATGCAGCAAAAGTGAAGGGGTACGCCATCCTTTCCTATGTGACTCCGTTGCAGAGAGAACGCAGCGCTCTCTGGGCTCGGGTGGAGGACCACATGAGCCCGGATGGCAGGCATTTCTTTGGCCAGCCGATCTACGCAAACAGTTGGTACGACCGGGCGCACTTGCACGAACTGATGCATGCGTTCGGCGAAGCCGTGAACGACGACGCTACCGAATTGCGCGAGCTGGGCGCCATGGCGGCCCGCTACCAGGTGCATCTCATCTATCGCATCTTCTTGAAGTTTGCGACGCCGGCGCTTGTCTTCAACCGCGCCGCTAGCGTGTGGAGTCGACAGAGCACAGCGGGATCCTTTGTCGTGGTTGAAGAGGGCGACGACTACTTAGTAGGACAGCTTGACGACCCGGACCTGCCCAGAGGCATCCCTGAAGTGATGGCGGGCTGGAGCGACACGATCATCTCCATGTTGGGGCGGACCCCCTACCCCACCACATCCGAGCTCGTGAGTCCCCGCCGCTGGCGTTTTCGGGTCAGTTGGGTCGCCCGCGGCTGACATCATCAGGGACGCCGTTCCAAGAAACTCCCTACATGAACGTGACCGAAGCTGCGTTGCTACCGGATATTTCCGTGACGTAGACCAGCCATGCGCCGGCGATGATTTGCTTTTGATCCCCGGCGTACACGTTGATCGAGCCGTTGCCCGCCGCCGGGATCTTCAGCAGAGTGCTCGTAGGTACCGTCGCGGCGCCAGCCGATGCCGGATAGGTGCAGGACACCGACACGCTATCCGTAGTGGCTGCATTTTGCAGCGAGCGCACCAAGCTGACGGTGGCTGTGCCGACGCTGGCGCCGGACCAGGTCAACGAAAAGGGCTGGCTGCGGTTGATGGTCAGGGGCGTGGCGGGGCCGATTTTGGGCGTCAGCACCAAGAGCGGTCCCGGGCCGTCCAAGGTCGCGGAAAACGCCGGCACTTTGCCGCCAGTGGCAGTGAGAGTCAGCTGCGCTTTGTCCTTCCACATTAGCTTGGAGCCGCCCAGAAAGCCGTAGCTTCCGTCGGCCTTCGGCGTCAGCGTGAGTGCCTCGAGAGCGCCGGACAAACTAATGCTGCCCGCACTTGCCTGTGGCGGGAGCGCGCCGGCATCGGCATTCGGGTTGGGCGACGAGCAGGTGTAGATGGTGCAGGAGCCGTCTTTTGCAGTCGTGCAACTACCGGCACTGGCGGTGGAGATGCTGTCGGCAAAGCCGGCGGAAAAACTGTAGCTCGGATAGCTGGTGCCCGAGATCACGGAGACGGCTTGAGTCACGGTCACGGTGCCACCTTTCATCAGCGCAGCTCCGCCGGTGCCGCCACTGGACGTACCGCCGCTGGACGTACCACCGCTGGACGTACCACCGCTAGACGTGCCGCCGCTGGACGTGCCGCCGCTGGAGGCTCCGCCCAGAGAAGCGTCCGATGTCCCTGCATCGCTGCCCGCGGCTGCTGCGCCAGCACTGCCTCCGCTTGAGCTCCCGCTCGATCCCGCAGCGCCCCCAGGCGCCGGCCCCGACGACCCGTCGCTCGAACACGCCGCGAGAGAAAGCACCGTCAGCAATAGTCCCGCACGCACCATGGTCCGCTCCTCCGATAGCAGCTACGGCAAGCAGTATGACTCACTTTGCGCTCGCGCAAGAACGTGTAGACTTCGCCCCATGATCCACCGCTTCACGTCCGTCGCCGCGTGTGCCTTTGCCTGTGCTTGTGGCGGCGCGCCGCCCGAACCGCAGGCACCCGAGGCATCCCCAACGCCCCCAACTCCAACGGAAGCCGCCCCGGAATCCCCCGAAAGCGTGGAGGCCGCTGAAGCGCCGGATGCTCCGCCCCGCCACGTGGAATTGGCCAAAGTCGAAATCGAAGGCGGTGGTGTGAGCGAAGACGCCCTCAAGAGCGCATTGGCGGCACAGCAAGGGGCGTTCGAAACCTGCTATGCGGAGACCAAGAAGGAGGTCACCGACCTGGAAGGCCGTGTGCTGATCACCTATCTATTCGTCAAGGGAGAGCGCAAGAGCGTCTCCGCGTCGCATGCAGGCATGGGCGCCAAGACCATCAACCCTTGTTTCCACGGCGCAGCCAGCGCCGCGAAGCTCGAGGTAGATCCGAGCGCGGATCGCACAACCATCGTTGTGACATTCCAAATGTCCCAACAGGCGTTGTGACCTCAGGCAATCGCGTCGGGTAGACCTTCGCTGTCCCGGAGCAGGTTGGCCGCAACCCGCCCAGTGCGCGTGGCGGCCTCCATGCTGGCCGTGGGTTGGGACCCGTTCATCCAATCGCCGGCCAGGGTGAGATTCGTATAGAAGCGGTCCGTCTGCACGGGCCGATACTTGAAGTGGCCGGGTTCCATCAACAAGTAGCGCATGTGCTCGGCTGTGTTGCGCCGAAAGTCCCATTTGTGCCCGTTGGTTTGATTGAGCACGTGGGAAACGTTCACCTTCGTGCTGTCGACGAAGGGCAGGTCTTCGAACTTGGTGAGTAGTTCGGAAATGATCTCCAAATCCGATAGTCGGCCGTGCAGTCCTTCCTGCCCCTCAAACTCGACAACGGAGCCCCATGCAGACTGTGTGATTTCGCTGACTCGATTCTTGTAGTCGATCAGCGTCGCCGCGGGCTGCGGTGTGCCCATCACCACGGTGGTGTAGTCCGACGGCATCACTGGCTGGGGGAACCACACGCGCAGCGAAAGCGAGGCGACGCTACGCAGCTTGGAAATGCGCCGCAGGTTCGGAACGTCCAAGACAGCCTTCTCGAAGTCGGGCGTCGTGCGCAGCAGTGTCCATAGGCTGTCCAGGGGCAGCGTGCTGAGCACGTGGTCAAAGTCCGGTCCCAGACTGCGCAGTTGTTCGGCGGCGCCTGCCCCGGGTGCGGGGTCGCCAATCGGGTATTCTGTCAGCGCGTAGCTGCCGCCAATGGGCGTGGGGCTGACATGGTCGGGTTCGCCCGGGATGGGCGCGACAGTGGCCATCGCCCGAGTCCCCAACTCGGTGACCTGCTTGTTGGTCGGATCGAGGCGGATGCGCGTCACCTTGGTGCAAAACTCGATGCTGCCACCCAGCTGCGTATACAGCTGCGTGATCGGACGAACGATGATGTCCGACAGCCCCCCGTTCAAGTAGCCCCATCAGGCGCTGGAAACCATACATGCCCACGTACGCGGAACCGGGCGCGGGATAGTTGAATGCCAGGTCCAGCACGTAGCGAAACCAGCTCTTCTTCGTCAGTTCGATGTCCAGGCCGGTGTCCACGCAGTACGCGGTGAACGAATGCTCGTCGACCTTCGGATCGACCTGGGTCAGCAGAAGCCGCGCGCCGATGGTCGCCATCCACTTCGCAGCCGCGAGCTTCTCCGTGAAGCTCATCCCCTGGTAGCCAACAAAACCACTGTTGAACAGCGCGGGAACATCGAGTGGGCCCGACGGGATGTCCAGCCGGTTCACCGCGCGGGCGCCCCCCTCGTACATCAGGTGCACTCCGTCGTTCGGGGTAAAGTACTGGGGGTTGTTCACCGGGCGACCGGCCCGGGCGAGCAACTGCTGGATCGCGCGGTAGTAGCCGAAGACCGCATGGAAACCGATCTCCATATAGCGCCCGTCCGGGAGTCGCCAGCTTGCGGCCTTGCCCCCCAAGCGATGCTCCATGCACAGGATCTTTACTTCGAATCTTTGGTCCCCACCTTCTTGCAACAGGTGAATGCCTGCAGAAAGCGCCGAGAGACCACCACCCAGAATCAGTACCTTCTTCTTCGCCACGGCCACATGCTTATCGGCGTAGTGCTTCAGGTCAATGCGAAGCGACGGGACCGCCTCTTTCGACCCGCACGGCGCTGGTGTATGCCCCCGTGTGAAACATGCGCACGGTGGCGGACATCCCCTGGGCTAGCTGGATCCCCAAGGACCACGCAACGCTGCTCTTCGTGATCCGCAACGAAGAAGTGCTTTTGATTCGTAAGAAGCGCGGCTTGGGAGCGGGCAAGATCAACGCTCCGGGGGGGCGGCTTTGCCCCGGCGAGAGCGAGCGAGCAGCCGCGATCCGAGAAGTGCAGGAAGAGCTGTGTGTGACCCCGCGGGACGTCACGCGCTTGGGTGAGCTCTCCTTCCAGTTCACCGACGGGTACAGCCTGTTTTGCGGTGTCTTCCGCGCCGAAGACCTAGTCGGGGATCCCTGTGAAACCGATGAGGCGATTCCCCTTTGGACGCCCATCAGTCGGATCCCTTTCGACGAAATGTGGGCGGACGACAGGCTTTGGATCCCACACCTGCTGCAGTGGAATCTGTTCCGCGGGCGTTTCATCTTCGACGGCGATGCCATGCTGGACCACGAGCTAGAAGTAGAAGTTCCCAAACCCGCGCCGCCAGGGCTTTTGGAAGCGTTCAGCTGACGCGCGGCCGCTGCGCGCAGCACCGCGCTTGTACCCGGGGCGGGTCCAGACCAAGCTGCGACCCCCATGGCGAGTCGACTGCGCGAGGTCATGCTGGACATGCCACCGGAGCACGCGTTTGCCTTGGCGCGAAGCGCTGCCTACGCCATTCCCAGCTACCGCTGCGTCCGAGACGACGCCGCGACGCTGAATCTCAAGTTCTCCAAGGGCTTCGGCTGGACCAACCCGATGGAGCTGAGCATCACCGCCCTGCCCGCGGACGCCGGGCGGTCCGTGCTCCGCTATGAAGCCAGCATCTTGGCACTGGCCGATCCCTTCGGCTTCATGAACAGCACCCTCGATCAGTTCATCGGCCACATGGAGAACCACCGCCGCGCGTGGCTCGAAGGCGCGCAACCCGGGCCACCACCGAAGAACAACCGCCCCCTCCTCGTCAACGTTGGCTGCTTATTGGTCGCGTTCGTCATGATCGGCGGCTTCTTCCTGCTGTGGCTGCTCAGCTTTCTGCTCGAGTGAGTCGCGGCTAGCTGGCTGCAGCGCCGTCCGATCGATGACGAAAACGCGAGCAGACCAGGGGCGCGGGGGCGCAGGGGCGCAGGCGCGCCGCGAACCTATTTGTAGCAATTCGGAATGTCGACGGGGGCGAGCTTGCACTTGCCTTGAATGCAGTAAGCGGCGCCCTTACCGCGATCACAGGGACGTGCTGAATCGCAGTCCTCACCTTCGCCCACGGTCGCGACACACTTGCCGGAGTCCTTGTCACAGCGCGCATCGGCCGCAGCGTATTCTTGGCCACAGATGTCGATGATGCCCACGTCGTCGCAAATCTCGCCAACCGCACGCTTGAATGGCGCAGCGGGCTTCCAGGTGCAGACCCCGGCTTCACACACCACGGTCGACGAGTGGGAAAGCAGTGGGAAGTAGGGTGCGCAGGGCTGTTTCAAACTGGCGTCACAGGGATCGCCAAGGCGTGCATACTTGCGACACTGCGATTCAGTGCCCGAGATTTCCCGGCAAGCAAGGCCGGGACCGCATGCGGTGAGAGGCGTGCAAGGCGCATTTTCCGGAAGCTCTTTGACGCAGACATCCGCGACGCATCGCGCCCCGCTCGCGCAGGTCTTGCCTTGGCTGCAGTCCCCGCCCACCGCAATGCTGTCGATGCACTGGCTACAGCCGAGGTGCGCCTTCGACGTTTCGCAGGACTTGGTCGAGCACTGAGCGTTGTGTACGCAGAGGCCCCCAATTGGCTGCGTGCCGTTGGGGTATCCGCCACAAGTCGCGCTCATGTCCCGTTCCCCGCGTGTATCCCGGCACCGTTCTCGTCAGTCTTGTGTGGGCAGCGTTCCATTCTTGAAGCTCAATGGGACCAAAGAAACCAGTTCTTGATGGTGAACTCGCTCAGCGTGACCTCGCCCGTCTGTTTTCCGAACGGCTTCGCGGATTCACTGCACGTCCCCGTGCCCAAATAGCGGTACTCCCAGAAGTCCTGGAAGTTGTCGTCGATGAGGCGCCATTCGCTAATAGCGATTTCGCAGCCGGCGACGGAGGTGGCCCAACCGCCCGCGCCCGTGCCATTCTTGCTGATTGAGAGCGTCGCCTGGAACGTCCCCACCTGTCCTTCGGAAATGTCGTACAGCTCGACCCCGATCCAGCCGTGCGGACTTTCCATCCAAGTTTTCGCCTGTGGCGCCGGAGAATTGTACCTGCCGCTCGCCGCACAGAATTGCGGGCCCCTAACGTGATCGTTGATG
>CBDUPW010000005.1:0-70041 GCA_965369205.1 uncultured Polyangiaceae bacterium
AAACTGGACAATCTCGACTCGAACGCGAACCAGAGCCAGGTGTCTGCAGCGCTCTATGGTGGCGCCGACTTGGGCTTCCCCCCAGCCTTCAACGGCAGCGATCTGTGGCCGGTCACCCCGGAGCTGCTGAACGGCGGTAATATCAACGATCCGAGGGTGAAGTTTCCGAACAGCTATGTCTCGGGCGGCACCTGGGTGAGTGGCAGCAAAGGGTCGGTACCCATCACAATGATAATGGGCGGCTCCGCGATTTCCCTGAACATCATTGGCGCCACTATCGTGCTGGACATCTCGGGCACGGGCAGTTCCGCCAGCGGAACCAAGGGAGTCATTGGCGGCGTGATCTCGACCGCGGAATTCGTCAGCGAGATTGAGAAGATCGCCGGCCAACTCACCGCCGGCCAGCTCTGCCCAGGCAACCCGACGCTGGAAGGTGCGCTGACGTCCATTCGCCAAGCCAGCGACATCATGCTGGACGGAAGCAACGGCGACCCGAGCAAACAGTGCGACGCCATCAGCGTCGGGATCGGGTTCGACGCCCGCGCGGTTCAACTCGGCAGCGTGGCGAGCCCCGCGGTTCCGCCGCCCGATCCCTGCGTGCCATAGGCGCGTCCATCATCCCGCCACTTGGGCTTGAAGACTTGACCGGCGCTTCAAATGTTGGGCGGCCGTGGCCAGGAATCGCTCACGAGCGAAGCGGTGATCGACGATGGGACGTGGATAAGTCTCGTCAAGTCGAACGCCGGCGCTGCGCAGCACGGAGTCGGGAGCTTCCCACGGATGGTGGATGTGCCGCGCCGGCAGCTGCGCTAGTTCCGGCACCCACCGGCGGACGTAGTCGCCCGCCGGGTCGAACTTTTTGCCTTGGATGATGGGATTGAAGATGCGGAAATAGGGCTGCGCGTCGCAACCACAGCCCGCGGACCACTGCCACCCGGCGTTGTTTTGCGCCCAGTCTCCGTCGGTGAGGTACTTCATGTAGTGCGCCTCGCCCCGTCGATAGTCTATGAGCAGGTGTTTCGTCAGGAAGCTCGCCGTGATCATGCGCGCGCGGTTGTGCACGAAACCTTCGCCGAGCAGCTGGCGCGAAGCGGCATCTACGATGGGGTATCCGGTTTCGCCGGTCACCCAAGCCTGCCACAGGTCCTCGTCATACCTCCACGGGAAGCCGACGAATCCTGGCCGGAAGGGCTGCTCCAGCAACTCGGGACGATCCCACAAAGTGCTGTGGCTAAACTCGCGCCAAACGAGCTCGTTCAGAAAGCAGCGTGCTGCAGGCGTCTCACCGAGGGCCGTTTTGACGGCCGACCAAACTTGGCAAACGGAGAGAGTGCCGAACTTGAGGTCCGCTGACAGTCGACTCGTGCCGGCCAGGTCCATCCGATCGCGCTGCTCTGAGTAGGCCGCCGCGGCATTGCGCAAGAAGCGTCGAAGCCGCAGCTTCGCAGCGCGTTCCCCTCCGGCAAGAACGGCTGGATTGCGCTCGATGCCGAGCTCTTCGCAGGTCGGGATGACGGCTTCGCGAACACGAATGTCCCTCGGCAAGGGCGGGAGAGCGCGCGGCGCCGGCAACGGTTTGCCGATCATCGCCGTTTGCCGAAACACCCGGGCAAACTGGCTGAACACCGAGTACGGCGCTCCCGCTCCCGTGCGCAGCAAGCCCGGTGGCATCAGCGTTTCGCCCTCAAATAGCTCGAACTTTGCGCCGAGGGCTTCATGGATGCGCCGATCTCGCTCGCGCCCCATGGGTTCGACCCAACGCTGAGCGACCACGCGATCGACTTTCCACTTACGCGCAAGGAGCGGAACAACCTCCACGCTCTTGCCGGCAACGACGAGCAAACGTGAACCGCGTTCTTCCAGCGCGGCCGCGAGGGCGCGCAGCGAATCGAGTAGGAACTGCATGCGGTGCGGCAACTCGCGAGCGCGGTCGGGCGCAAAGAAATGAGGATCCAGCACGAACAGCGGAATGACCTCGCCTGCGGCGAGGGCGTCCCTGAGTGGAGCGTGGTCTGAGACGCGCACATCCTTGCCGCGAAACCACACGATGGTTCTTTCCGTCATCTCGGAGCCGTCTGTTCTGTCTAGGACACGCTCCCAAGGCGACAAGCCCCCTGCCTGCGTTTCTGGTGAAGCCTCCGCGGCGCCTTGGGATCCCGAGCCGTGCAGTCTCGCTCATGGCTTCGAGGGCGGGCGCGCCATGCATGGTTCCAAAACCAAACGCGGGCGCGGGGTCGCGCAACAGTGTAGTGTGGCGCTATGGGCGGAACACTTCCCAAGCAGATAGCGGTCGCAAAGTCGGCAATCGCCGAGGCGGAAGGTGAGCTCAACAAGCTCGTGAACGGCAGCCTGCTCGCTCCCCGAGCAGAAAAAGTCGAGATTGGCGACGGCATACGAGTTGCATTCTCGAAGCTCGCGGAAGCGAAGGCGACGCTAGTCGAGCTGGACCGCTCTGCGACGCACTCCAAGGTCGTAGCCGCACAGGCGGCGATCGCGGAAGCGGAACAGAACTTGGACCGGGTCGTCCGGGAATTGTCCGTCAACTCAACCCCCGATAATACGCTGGTCACCGAGGTGGTGTCCGACGCGTTCAACAAGTTGCGGCAAGCGAAGGCGACCCTCGTCGAATTGGAACAGACGGTGCCCGCGGAAGAGAACTGAGAAGCGGCCCAGGCTTTCCAATCAAGCGCCGACGCTACGGCCATGCAGACGCACGCCGCCGGAGCCCGCCGAGTCACACTCGAATCCCGCAGCTCAGGGCCGCAGCTTTACGAGAAACGACGCTGCCGACGGGAGGCCGCTGTCCTGGGGTGGGTTGTCGTGCTTGGCATCGCCGAAGTCCACGCTAGTGCTAAACCAGCCCGCTAGGTAGACGGCGCCTGAGGCATCCGCGGTCACGGCGCGGACACCGTCGGAACCGTCACCACCGAAACGGCGCGAAACCAACGGTGTCCCACTGAAATCGTAGCTAGCGACGAATACGTCAAAGTCAAAGTCGCCCGTGCCAACCGCCTGAAGCATGCCGGTGCCGAAATCAACAGAACGCCAGAACTCTCCCGTGTAGATCGCTTTCGAACTCGTCGTTACTGCCCGAGAATTCGAATCATTGGTTCCGCCTGAGTCGCTCTTCGGTTCATCGATGGATCGACTGAATGAGTGAGAGAACCCGTTGCCGAACAACGCGAACAACTTGGATGGGCTGCTCCCTCCGCTCGTCGAAGTGAGGAGGCCGCCGCCAAGATCAACCGCGCCCGTGTAGCGCAGGGCGACAGCCACTTTGTCCCCCGCACCGACATGCATTCCCACAAAAAGATTGGCCGAATCATACGTGGCTTTGCCCCACGTTTTCGAGGCAACGACCCCACCTGTAGCGTCCAGTTCTGCCATTGCGAACAGGCCCGTTACGTTTCCGGTTGGCAGCGCGAGGCTGTTGTAGTTCGCGAGCAGCACGTGACCGCTCGAGTTCACGCCCAGCGCGCTGCCGCCAAAGGGCTGTTCCCAGCTTGCGGTTCCGTCCGCGAGGTAGCGCCGGGTCGGCAGGGTCGTGGGCTTCTGGGTTCCGGTCACGTACGCGGAATCGTCTGGCGCAGACGCGACTGACGTTGGGAACATGGAGTACCCAGGTGCCGGATACGTGTGATCCCAGAGGCAATTGCCCGACTGGTCGACCGCCACAACGAACTGCGCGCCCACGCCAATGCTAGAAGGCGCAGTTCCGCACGGCCAAATGAGGGAATATGTCGACGAACCTTTGCTAACCACCGTTGTCAAACCGGAGACGATGAGTCGATCCTTCACGGTCTTGATCGAGAGTGTTTGCGAGTTGATCCTGCCCGCGTCCTTTGCGAAGGCGAACTGGCGCTGCCCCTTCGCGTCAAAGCCAGCAATCAGCAGTTGACGTTCCTGCCACAGCTTCTTGCTGGTTCCTACGGGACCGTTGCCGAAGTCGACTGGTTCTTTGCTTGTGCCGACGACCACGAGCAAGCCCGAATCGTTGACATCCAATGCACTGATCTCGAAGTCGGCCGGGAACGCCTTGCTCCACTCGCCCGTGAGCGAGTCGCCGCTCGTGCCGCCAGCGCCGCTCGTGCCGCCCGTCGACTGGCCTGCGGTCCCGCCAGTCGACTGGCCTGCGGTCCCGCCCGTCGACTGGCCCGCTGTGCCACCGCTGCCGTTGCACTCACAAGGCGCGAAGGTTCCGTCGCTCTGGCACTGCTGCGCCCCACTGCGACCATCGGTGCATGCGCACGCGATCGATTGCCCCGGCGTACACTTGCCGGCAGCCGCGCTCTCGTCTGACGAACACCCACCCAACCCCAAAAAGAGCACCGCCACCCCAGCCCCAAGCCGTCCGCACCGCATCCCGCCATGGTGACGCTGCCATGGTCCCAGCACAAGCACAGGATGCTGGTTCACCTTGGTCAACTTGGCAGGTGGCGTTCAGGCTTCCCGCAAGTGTGCGAGACGTCACGTGAATCTGGAAGTTGAGCAAGATTCGCACAACTGACAAGTGTCAGCGCGTCAGGAACTGCGCCGGCTTCTTCGCCCGACACAAACGATGAGCAACTTCACAGCGCGCTTGAGGTGGCTGACCCCTGCCGACGTGTGCGATCGGGCGGGGACACCCAGAAAACTGGATACCCATCGGGCCGTGTCTTCGGGCGCCGGATGGGAACCCCCCCCTCGTGTGTACTGCGTATTCAGCTACGGACATGCAGCTATCGCGGGCACGGCGGTTTATCTGATGGAAGGCGTCAGCATTTCGCTCAACGCCGACAAGAGCGTGATCCTCGTCGAGCACGTCGACGTCTCGGACAGTTCCGCGTAGTGCACTCCGTGGCGGAAAGCCAACCCGTTTCGGTGGACTACAGTCCAGCGTCCAGACACGAAGTGACGGGACTACCGACGGTGCACTGCTTGCCGGAACCGGCGCCGAAGGTTGCCTCGTGGCAGCCGATCTTCGGACCGAATTCGCTGGTAAGGTCGATGAAGTAGCCGCACCTGCCGACGGGCGTGCAGCAGCCGGGGAAGGTGACGAGCTCGGGGGAAGTCGGGTGCTGGAAAGCGTGCCCGGGACAGGCGCAGTCCTGAGCGCCGGCCTGATCTGCTTCGTAGCAACCCAGCGGGACGCCGCCCATCAGACCAGCGGCGGTCGCACCGACTACCGAGCCGCACTTGTTGTTGCTGCTGCAACAGGCTGGCATGGGGACCAGACCGCCCACGGTGTACCCTGGGCAGTTCGCCCCGCCGCACACCGTACCGCTGCCACCGGTACCCGACGTGCCGCCCGTCGCGCCTGTGCCGCCCGTGCCGCCTGCGCCGCCCGTGCCGCCCGTCGCGGCCGTGCCGCCCGTCGCGGCCGTGCCGCCCGTGGCTCCCGAGCCGGCCGTGCCGCCCGTCCCGGCGCCGGCAGCGCCGCCGGTGCTCGCGACCTGAACCGTGCGGTCCTTGGAGCTGCACGCTGCAAGGGCACTCAGCCCCAGGACCCAGGCAGCACCAATGGCTCGTGAATGTCCCCGCATCGTCGTCTCCCGCGCGCATCCGGATCTAGATGCCACGGGAGCCTACCACGCCCCGAACGCGGCGCCGCATCCCCAATCTTTCACCCGAGCCCGGGGGTCCGGGGCGGCCGGTCCCGTCGGTACCCTAGCCAGGTGAACCTGCGCGCGGCGATGCCGCATTGGCACAAGACGGAAATGAAACGAACGCTACGTATGCCGCGCTCTCACTTGCTTGCGTTGTTCCGGGGACAACTTGGGCTGGTCCGTGTCGGAAGAGCAGACGCTACGCTACGCACAGCCGGCTTCGGATCCACCAACGCCCAGCTTTCGCAGGATGTTCTCCAGCGGGCAGAATCGAGTGAAGGCGCTCTGTAGCAGGTTGGCTCCTACAAAAGCCGTGAGCCAGAAGAAGCCCTGGCTGACGAAGAACGGACTACTCGGCACCGCTAGCGCAAGGGACAGCAGCACAACGACACCAGCAAACATACGAACGAAGCGCTCTATGCTCATTCCAGATCTCTCCTGACACCACCCGTACGCGCCACAAAGCGCGCCGAGGGCCGACGGTTACGGGTTACTTCACACCGTTCGAGCCAACCCAAGGACCAAAGGGTTCGCGCCGGGTTGAGCACGCGCTTTTCTGCCTGAAGCGGGTGCTCTTCGGCGTGGTTGTCGCACTCGGATTGCGGCGGCGACTCCCGCGTGCGCGTCAGGCCAGGCCGGCATCCATGATCGGCTGAATATAGCCGCGGTCGGTTCCGGTCACATGCGCCAGAAGCCACTGCCGGAGATACGCCGTCACTTGCGGGGTCACCGTCAGAAAGCCCGCGGCATGCCGGTCTCGGTAGATGACGATTTGATCCCGGAATACCTTGTGCTCGCGCAGGTGGAAGTCGTACTCCTCCTCGTCGAGCTTGGCTTGCCGCATCAACGCCTCTTCGGTTTTGAAGTGGTACTCCGAGTATTCGAGATAGGCTTCGAGGGCTTCGGCCAGGGCGGCTTGCTCGCGCCCGGCGCTCACTGCCTCATCCAGCGTGTTGAACAGGTTCACCCAACGTCGGTGCTGCTTGTCGATGGTCTCGATCCCGACCTCAAGGGATGGCCCCCAAGTGATGGCTGGCATGTGTTCGCTCCTGTGTGGTGTCCTGCCGCGCGGCTGGCGTGCTGCAACGGACCGTCCAGGAGTGTAGGCGAAGCAGTGGGGCTTTCAGGCAGAACCGCGCGCACGAGATGATGATTGTCAGTCTTCAGGAAGCGTTTCACTCAGGTTGGAAAGCCGCGTCACGATCGGCGAAGCTCCTTCGCCGCCGAAAGACGCGAGTCCCATGCCAACGCAAGATGTGCGGAGGCAGAAAAAATCCGCAACTAGCCGCGGCGCGGGCCGAGTGGGACGCGTATGAAGACACGATCGTGCGTTAAGTCCTGGGTGCAGGTCCTGCCCGCTCTGATGCCTGGATCTGGGCCGATGGCCATCTGGTGCGCATGCGCATGAGCGAAGACCGCAGCGCGTTGACGATCTTGTACGCCGCCCCGAGCCTCAAGAAGGAAACGGCCTCGAACGGCCTCTGAACTGCGCCCCGCCGGAGTTTCAGCTGAGTGCTTGTTCGAAGTCGGCCAACAGGTCCAGGTGATGTTCGACGCCGATTGAGATCCGGACCAACGCTGGCGTCACTCCGCTGTCGGCTTGTTCTTGCTCCGAGAGCTCTGAATGTGTGGTCGTGGCCGGGTGACACGCCAGCGTTTCGACGCCGCCCAGACTGACGGCGTTGCGCGCGATGCGCAGTCGGCGCAAGAAGTCGAAAGCCCCTGCCTTGCCGCCCACCACCTCGAACGCGAAGACCGATCCGGGGAACTTGCTCTGCGCGTTCTTGATTCGGATCTGTTCGGGGTCCGTAAACAGGCTGGGGTAGTGCATGCAGGCCACTTTGGGGTGCTTCGCCAGGGCCTCAGCAATGCGTTGGGCGTTCTTGCTCTGGCGCTTCATTCTGAGCTCTACGGTGGGTAGCCGGCTGTCGAGGATCCAGCACTCGTCCGGTTGCAGGATGTTGCCGAGTACAGCCCGCGTGCCGCGCAGCGTGGCGATGAGATCATTGTCAGCGCCCAGCACTGCGCCGCCCAGCATGTCGCTGTGCCCTGCCAGGAACTTCGTGGCAGAATAGACTACGAGATCCACTCCCAGGGTCAGTGGGTGCTGGAACACGGGCCCTAGGAAGGTGTTGTCAACAACGACGATCGGCGCCGGGTCGCGCTGGCTCGCAGCTTCGACGCAGGCGCGCAGATCGCACATCGCCAGCGTCGGGTTGGCGGGTGTTTCGAGAAACACCAATGACAGATTGGGCGTGTCGGCGATAGCGCGGACGAGGGTAGCGGTATCCCGCGCTGGCACACCTCGACCGACAATGCCAAGCGGCGTCAGCAATTGGTGGATGAGGTGCTGGGTGCCTCCATACAGCGGCGTGGAGTGCACGAAGGTCGAGTCCCGCGGGCAGAAGGTCAAAAGAAGCGTCGAGATCGCAGCCATGCCTGAATTGAAGACTGCTGCAGCGGTCGCTTTCGGCTCCAACGGCACCAAATGGTCCTCCACGATTTCTGCATTGGGATGCGACAGTCGTGAGTAGATCAGGTCCGGGCTCTCGTCGGGCCCCGGGCGCGCGCGCCCAAGTGCGATGGCAAAGGCACGCTCAGCCGCTTCCGGCGTAGAAAAGACGTAGGTTGAAGAACGGAACACGGCGGGGCGGGCCGAGCCGACGCTCAGTCCGGGATCGTAACCGCGCGTGAGCACGGCGGTCGGAGGGCGCACTACATAGGGAGGGCGAGGTTTGCGACGCGGCATGCTCGGAACTTAGCGCATCCATCGCCGCGCTGGCGCCCACGTTGGAAGGACGGGCTGGATTCTGGATCTCGCCCCGGACCGCGCGGGAGCCGCGCTCCAGCGCAGGCAAGCAACGCGACCCAATCTTCTGGCGTCAAGGTGTGTCCCAAGCGCCGTGCCCAGGGCAATTGCAGGTGCCAGGCGATTGCGCGCAGCCAGCCGGGTTGGCCGTTTTTCTTGGGTCGAATCCCTTGCCGTCACCGGGCCGCTAATCGCTCGGTGGGCCACGCAGCGAGCGCTGCTCACGCAGCTTAGGCGCGTGGTGGAAAGGAGAGCCGAGTGGTGGCCGCCGTGGATTCGGGGCTACGGGCGCAGTCGCACTAAGTAGCCCAGGCCGCCCTTGCTGGAGGCCGGGGTCAGATCTACGAGTATCGCCCGCCCGTCCAGCCGATGGTCGTGGCTCGTGGTGGTCGAATTCGCCCTTACGTTCACGCCAAGGTCGTTTCTGTCGATGGCGTCGTGGCCAGTATTGGCTCGGCGAATTTGGATGGCACCGCAAGCTATTGGGAGAGCGAGGCGAACGTCGTGGTGCAGGACGAGGAGTTCGCGCGGGGCGTCGAAGCCACGCTTCAGGAATTCATCGACGAAAGCTATCGACTCGACTTGGATTCCGCCTACTGGAAGAGCGAACGCGCCCAGCGCGCGGTCGTTTCAACCCTGTGGCCAGGGACGTTTTACTCCTGACTCCGCGCCTGCAGGAGACAGGAGAAACGTCCGCCGCAGTCTGCTAGGGCTGCGCACCGTGCTGGGGATTACCGCGTTCTTCCTGACGCGGTTCCTTCGATTAGGCGATCGCGCAGCGCTGCGCCGAGCCTTCGCAGCTCGCCGGTACGCAACTGACGCCGTTGCGCTGATGCATTGAATCCGTCGGCCTGCGCTGTTGCGGCTGCGTCGCGTTTCGCTGACCAGATGGCCGCGGCGTAGGCGCGGGCCTGGTGCCACTCGAGGTTGGCCTCAGCGCATCGACTGTCGCTGCGCTTCGTCGTTCTTGCGTTTTTGCATCACGACACCTGCGGCGCCGGCGCCTGCGCCCGACGCGGACGCCATCATCAGCTTGCGACTCGAGGCGGACTGGCCGGGCACGGAGCACACGCAGCCGCTGGTGTATTCGCCCATGTAGACCATGCCGGCGACTTCCATGCCTTGAGACGTGCATTTGGCTTCGCAGCCTTTGCGGCCGTCTTCGACATGTGGGCTGCCCGTGAAGTTGGTGGCGCAGCCGCCGATAAACAGGATGAATAGTGGCAGTTTGATGAATTTCATTGTTGTCCTCCCATGGGTTCCGTCCAAGTTGTCGTTGCGCCTTTTTGAATAGCGCCTCTTTGGGCGTCGTACATCAAGACGCCACCTGTGATCGTCAGCGCCAACCCGCCGCCGGCGATGATCAGGCCTGTGGTGCGGGTGTCTTCGGAATCGCTTGCTAGCGCAGCGCCGCCGGCGATTGCGGCGACGCCCAGCACCGTGAGCACAGTGGGCAGCACTGGGATCCAGGTCGGCTCCTCAAACTTCCCAGGAGCTCGCAAGTAGTAGTTGAGCCCCTCCCGGACTTCGAGGGTGTCCGTGTCGCTCTGATCGTAGGAACCGTCCGCGCTGCTCATGAACAACTTGTAGCGACCGATCGGCAAGTCGGTCACGCAAGGAGTGGTGCACAGTTCCCCAGTGCGGTTCGGCGGCACTGGGTGGCCCGGCGGCACGAACGCGGTGTCCGCCCGCGCAGTAATCTTCAGTGCGTCGTCCGTGCTGTGCAACACAACCCGCGCATGATGCGGTGCGATAGGCGCCGCGGGGAGTTGAATGTTCGGAGCCACGCGGGGCGGCGGCGTTCGGGGCTCCAGCGCGCGGGGCTCGCCCCGGCAAGCGCTCGTTCCCGCCGCCAGCAGCACACCAACCCAAAGTGCCGTTCGGGATTCCATGCAGCGACATCTACCAGCGCTAGCGCCGCGCTTCTAGCGTGCCTTGCCCACGGCGAAAGGGTCGCCCGAAGCATGAGAAAACGCCCTTGATCGACTCCGCAAGACGCCTTGGAGCTGGTCGAACTCGGCGAGCGGAAGGGCGGGTTCGCACGACAGGCTCCAGGACTACCCGTCGTTCCAACCCGCGCGAACCGCTTTCGTCCGTGCCTCGTGAGGTTCGTCGGAGTCCTGTGCGGTTCGGAGCGTCTGGAAGCGCGCTCGAAGCGTGTCGGCGCGCGACCGCTCATAGGTCGCCTTTCGACAAGGGCGGACAGCCTTTATCGTCGCGGAATGCACGAAACTCAACGCGGCGGTTTTCTTTCCCGGTTGCGCTCAGCGGACGCGTTGCGCCGAAACCGACGGTACTCAGCCGGCTTTCAAAAACGCCCAACTGGATCAACTCGCGCTTGATGGCCTCCGCGCGCTTTTCGCTCAGTGCCTGGGTACGAGGCTCCCCGGTTTGGCTGTGTCCCTGGATCTCGATGCAGATGTCTGGGTGGTCAGCCAGTGCTTTGGCAGCCGCATCGATCACGGCGCGTGCGGCGGAATTCGGCGCGGTGGCGCCGAACGCAAACTCGATCTTTGGCGGAATGATGATGCTCAGGCAAACACGTACGACAGCGCGCGCATCTGGTGACCAGGCGTCCGCCGCGTCCGCGGGGGAACCGGCGTCGTCGCCATCCGCGGCGTCCACCCTCGTGTGGGCAGTGACCGGCGCACGCGCGTAGTCACTCTGCGCCGGGGCGGAGGACGACTGTTCCGGCGTGGGCGTCGTTCCGCCGCAACCGGCTACTGCCGCGAGCGCGGAAGAAACGAACAGCGCCCGTCGGCGAAGGATGGTGTCGCGATCCGTCACGCCTGGCAGGCAAGCACACCGCGTCGCCGCGTGCCAGGGCTGGATCGACCCCGCGTCTGCCCGCTCGGACCACGTCGCTGCGGTCGCGAGCGCATGCTATGCATTGCGTCACCGTGTCCCGTTTCTGGTCGCTCGCATTGCCCGGGCTCTTGGGCCTCGCGGCCTGCGGGCGCCTTTTGGATTTCTCTGAGGTCACCGGCGGCAGCGTCGATGCCGGCGCTACCGCAGATGCGGCGGCAGACACCGGAACTGGCGGCGACTCCGCTGCGAACTGCAACGGCGGACAGACCGACTGCGGCGGGCAGTGCGTGGACTTGGTCACGGACAAGAACCACTGCGGCGCGTGCAACACTGACTGCGGCGGCGGGGAGTGCACCGCGTCAAAGTGCCAGCCCTTCGGTCTTTCCAAGATTGAATGCCACAGCGTCGCGGCTGACGACACTGGGAGCTTCGCTTTCGTCACTCGCTACCGCGGACCGGGGTCGTCGGATGGTGGCGTTTACAAAGTCGATCTCACAACCGGTGAGGCAACCGGGGTGGCGCTCGGGTACGCGGGCGCGGCATGGCTGGTGGTTGCTGGCAACGCCGTGTTTTGGACGACGGAACTAACTGGCAGCAGCGACCCGCCGCAGGCGGTCTGGCGACTCGATCTCAGTTCGGGTGGCGCAACGCCAACGCAGGTGTATCCGAACAGCGGCGATACCACCTTGCGCCGACCCTTCGGCCTGAGCGTCGACGGCAACTTCGTCTACTTCGCCGACAAGAACGGCGCGATCGGACGCGCGCCCCTCGGCGGTGGCGCGAGTGAACTCCTGTACACCAGCTTGCCCGGCATTCCACTGAACCTCGATGTCCTCGACCCGTGGATCTACTACACCGAGCTGAATACGGCTCCGAACACCGGCGCCGTACGGCGCGTTCCCCTCGTTCCTGCAACGCCGCCGGATCCGCCGAAGGACGTGTTGCCCGGACTCGAGGGGGCCTGGGGTGTTATCGCTCGAGACCTGCCCCTGCCAGACGGCGGCACGCGTGCCACCGTCTTCGCCAGCATCGCCGGCGGAGCGGTCATCGCGGCTGCGAATGCGACGGGGGGGTTCTTCACCACAACCGTCAGCAACCAGACCGGCGGGGCTGCGCCAGCGGGAGCGGACATCACCTTGGTTGGCGATCAGTTGTATTGGGCAACTCGGTACGGAATAGGGGGTTCGATTCAGACCTATCAGCTCGAAGCCATTGGCAACGCGACGGAGTTTGCCAGCAGCAAAGAGCCCATCGGAATCGCGAGTGTGGGCGACTTCTTGTACTGGTGCTCCCTCAAAGACGGCTTGACCCGCGCGCGGCTCTGACGTCGGTCGCGGTGTCCGTCCCGCGCGCCTCGTCGCCGAGCGAACGGGCTCGATCGCTCAGATCCCGTGCCGCGCCCGCAGCATGTTGAAGTACCGGCGCCCAACTCCCGCAGCCTGTGCGGCGGCTGACACGTCTCCGGAGTGGGCTGCGAGCAGTCGCTCCAAATATGCGCGTTCGAACTCCGCAACCGCTTCGCCACGCGCGAGGGCCAGAGCCTTGCCGGTTTCGAAGGGAACTTCCAGGCGTTCGCCAGGTTGGGCGCGGTTGCCCTCATGCAGACTCGGGGCCAACTCGCCCAGTGCGAGGCGCCGAGCCACGGCGTTCTCCAACTCCCGCACGTTCCCAGGCCAGTGATAGTCCTCCCAGGACTCGAAGAGATCGTAGGGGATCGGCAAGTCCGTGCCGCCCAAGCGGTCCCAGAAATAGCGGGCCAGCAGCGCCACATCGCCCGGGCGCTCCCTCAAGGGAGGCAATTCGACCCGCGCAATGTTTAGACGATAGAAGAGATCCTCACGAAACCGACCCGCCTGCACCTCCAAGTCGAGGTCCCGCCGCGTGGCCGCAAGAATGCGCACGTCTACGCGAATCCAATCTTGCCCGCCAACTCGTCTCACCTCGGAGCGCTCCACGGCGCGCAGCAGCTTTGGTTGCAAGGAGAGCTCCAAGTCGCCAATCTCGTCGATCAGCAGCGTGCCGCCATCAGCCTGTTCGAACACCCCCCGCCGCGACGTGCTCGCCCCGGTAAACGCGCCACGCTCGTGACCGAATAACGCAGCTTCCACCAAGCTCGGCGCCACGGCGGTGCAGTCGAAAACCGCAAGGGGCCGTTTGGCTCGAGGGCCACTCTCGTGGAGGGCCTCGGCAACCACCTCTTTTCCGGTTCCCGTTTCGCCCTCGATGATCACCGGCACGTCCGACAGGGCCAGCCGCTCCAGCAGCGGGTGCAGGCGGCGCATGCGTGGACTGCCACCGATCACGGGACCAAAGCGATCGCTACCCGTGAGTCCCGGCGTCGGTTGGTCACCGACTTGGCTCACACGGATTTGCGAAGAACCCACCCCGATGCTCTCACCGCCACGGAGGAATGCCTCAGTCACCCGCACGGCGTTGACGAAAGTACCGTTGGTTGAACGCTGATCGACCAAGTGCAGCTCTGGGCCTTCCACGGACAGCGCCACGTGACGCCGAGACACCAGTGGGTCCGTCAGCGTTAATGCGCACGTCGCGCTCTGGCCCACCAAGAACTGCTGGGGCGCGGCGGGGTCGAGTTCCAGCTGCGCGCCGCGGTCCGGCCCCGCCGTTACGTCCAACACGAAACGCGAGCTGCGAGGCAGGAACGCGCCGAGAGAACGGCGCACCGTCGTTTCGTCTCGACCCGGCACTTAGAACCGCCCTGTTGCGCTCACTCGAAACCCTCGATCCCCAGGCGTGCCCGAGCCATGAGAGATCACCAGGTAGGAGCCGCTCGCTGCGCTGACCACACCAACCGCCAGGGCAATGTCGGAAAACAGGGCCTTGCGCTCGGCTGCGTCAACGTCAGCTGGATCGCATGCCGGCGAGCAGTCCTCCTTGAAACCATCGAGGTCGCTCTTGGCGCTGAGCCAAAGCACGGCCGACGCGCCCAACGCGACCGCACCCACGCCAAGCAGTGCGTAGCCCAAGTAGGGCGGATCCGATGCCAGCGGCTTCTCGGGCGAACGCCGCCCCAATGCCAAACCGGGGACCTTCACCGTGACCCGACGTCGCTTCTCACCCGGAGTCGCCACGAAGTCCCGGTCGACGCTGGCTCCTTTGCCATATTCGACGCGCAGCTCGTGCTTACCCGGGTCGACCTCAAGGGACGCGCCGACCCAGCCGCGTCCCAGGTCTTTGCCATCGAGCAGCACCCTGGCGTCACTTCGATCCCGCCCCTGCTGGTCCCGCACGACCAGCACGACGCTGGGGATTTCGCCCCGCAACTCCATCAGCCACTGGGTGCATTGGGTCGCGATTTCTCGCGGGCACTGCTTGGCCGCGCATTGACTCAGCGCCTTGCGAGCGTCGAGGAGTCGCCCGGCTAGGCGCTTTTCCTGTCCGCTCTCGTGCGCAGCGATGCAAGCATCCAGTGACCCTTCTTTTGGAGTGCCCGCCGCGCTTTCTTGCCCTGCCGCCGGCGCGGAACCAAGACACAGTGCAATAGCGACAAGGGGTGCGAGAGACCGGACTAGCGGCTGTCTAGACATTCGCGCTTCCAGCGTACCACGCCGCGCTCATCCACAACGTAGGGGGGTTTGCAGTTCGCGGCTGCAGCCGGTTTTTTGGGGTGCGCGGGAATCGCTGTGACTTTGGGGCGAGGAGTCCCGCTGGCCACTGGGGGTTTCCCCTCCGCTGCGGGCTGGGATGCCGAAGGCGTAGCGCTCGACGCACTGGCGTCCGGAGCTGTCGCGGCGCCAACCACTGGCGACGCGCTGGACAGCCGCCCAACCGAGCCCAACGTCGACGCCTGCCCCGCAGCCACGGAGGGCTCGGGCCCAGCCGAACACGACCGGCCACCGATCAAGATCCCAGCACCCAGCAAAGCCACAGCGCCAATACCCAGAGCCACTCCCCGCAGCGCCCGCCGCGGCCGATGCGAGCGGTTGCTGTCCGAGGTCAGTGCCGTCTCCGTGCCCTCTGCCGCAGGCGCTGGCTTCAACGGAAAGCTGGGCGTGCCTGTTTCGACGCTTGAGACGGTGGCCGCCCGCTCCTCGAGCACGTCGCCTGCCAGGAGGCGTACCCAGCCTCCGACAACCGTCGCACTCCCCGGCGTGCACGCGGCTTCGAGGGCGTGCGCCATCTCTTCCGCAGTCTGCCAACGCTCTTTGCGCTCCCGCGCCAGCCCCTTCATGACCACGGCATCCACCGCACGAGGAACGTCCGGCACCACTCGCGACGGCGGATCGACGATGCGGGTCAATACGCGATTGACCGCGGCCGCGTCGTTGCTCGCCGCAAACAAGCGCCGCATGGTGAGCAGCTCCCACAACATGATAGCTGCCGCGAAGAGATCCGTCCGAGCATCGACCTCATCCGTCAAGATCTGCTCTGGTGCCATATACGCCGGTTTGCCCTTGAGCTGCCCTTCGCGGGTCGCCTGCAGCCGCCCCACCGCCCGCGCGACCCCAAAGTCGACGATACGCGGAACTCCATCCTGACCCACCCGCAAGTTCTGCGGCGTGAAGTCCCGGTGCACGATGTGCAAGGGCTGCCCGGTTTCCGACGTGGCGGTATGCGCGGCGTGCAAGCCATGCAGCGCCGGCACCATGATCCCACTGATGACGTCGAGTCCTGGCCGAACCGAATCACGAACGGCCGCGCGCATGAGCCGCGACAGCGACTCGCCGTGCACGTAGTCCATCACCAAGAGCACGCCCTGCCCATCCACCACCACATCGACCACTGAGGCGACATTAGGGTGCCGGATGCGCGCCGTGAGCCGCGCTTCGTCCAGCAGCATCGCGACGAACTCGGGCTCCTTCGCCAGGTGCGGATGCAACCGCTTGATGGCAACCGTGCGCGCAAAGCCCGCAGGTCCAGCCACGCGCCCGTAGTGGACCGAGGCCATCCCACCCGACGCGATCTCGCCAAACAAGGCGTATCGCCCAATCTCTTGGGGCCCGGACTCGCTCACCAGCCTCGGATCGTAGCCTCCTGTCGTGCCACAACCCAACCCAATGACATCATCCTTTCGTCAGCAGCCTAACTTTCCGTTTTTATTGGGTTTGGCTGCCCCCCAACAGGACCGTCTCCACACGGTCGCGGCGTGCTCGCTGCGCTGCGCCGCCGCGGGCCCCCCTCACGCGGCCGCTCCGCGCCCGCCCGGGGGGCCAACCCCCAATCGCATCGTCCTAGAGGATCAGGAATCAGCACGAATCGCGCGCGGGCGAAGAGTCTCGCGAACGCGAGAACTGTCAGTTCCCGCATGGAGGCCGTCCTTCCCGCCGCACGCGCCTCCAGCCGCAGAAACCTCAAAATGTCACTGGCCCCCGGATTGCAACGCACGCCAACATGCGATTCATCTTGTCCCGTCCCGCGCCCATCCTCTCCGCCAGCCTCGTGATTGCAACGCTGCTCTGGGTGACGGCCTGCGGCGACTCAGGTGGCGACGACTCGGCAACGGGTGGAACCGGTGCCTCGGGTGGGAGCTCCGGCAGCGGGGGATCCGGGTCAGGGGGCACCAGCGGTAGCGGTGGTCTTGGGGGCGCCGGCGGCAGCGCGGGCGCAACTGGCGGCGCCGCGGGCTCCACGGGGGGCAGCGCGGGACTCGGCGGAAGTGGCGGCACCGGCGGGACGCCACCGCTTCCTGGCTCACTGGTGACGACCAAGTACGGCTGCGCGTGTGACGGAACCACAGACGACAGCAAGTGTCTCCAAGCCGCTCTCGACGATGCGCCAAACTGGGACAACCGCACTCTGGAATGGCCCGCCGGCAAGACGTGCAAAGCCATCGGGCTGCGATGGTACGCGCCGACTGGCACCAGCAGCGCTCGCTACGTCCTGCGGGGCCACGGTTCGACCCTCAAGGCCCCCGACGGAGCAGCGGTTGAATTCGGGGACTGGCTGTTGCGGGTCGAGGCGGGGCAGTGGCTAACGCTGGACGATCTCGACTTCGACGGCAACCGCAGCACGCGCACGCCCAAGGAACTTCCAGCGCACAACCTGCTGATCATGTCCGGGCGGGATATTGAGATAAACGCGCTGGACTCCGTCGATGCAGTGGTCGACGGCCTCTACATCGCGTCCAGCGAAGGCCCCAAAGAGAGCAGTATTCCCGCTCGAATAACCGTACGCGACCCCGTCGTCCGCCGAGCCTGGCGCAACAACATCTCGGTCATCAACTGCGACACTTGCGCCATTCTCGGCGACGGAAACGGCGACAAATCTTCTTGCCAGCTGACCGACGCAAACGGCACGGACCCGGAAGCAGGCATCGACTTCGAGCCGAACGCAGGCAACTTTCAACCAGCCATCAAGAACAGTCGAATCGAAGGCTGCTACATCGCACGCAACGAAGGCGCCTGCGTCATGTTGCACTCTCAGGGAGGGCAGATTGGCAATACGGTACGCAACAACACCTTGGAAGACTGCCGACTGGTCCGCGCAACTTGCGGCGCCGCCATTCACATGGGGCAGAAGGACGCCCTTGTCGAAAAGAACGTTATCAAGAACTTCACGTTGAAACCAGGCTGCCGAAGCATCATCGACTTCCTGGCCACAGGCGCAAGCGTCGACACGGCCTCGGTCATTCGCGACAACACCTTCGAGAACATTCAGGGCGTGCCCGGCAACGGCCACCTGTTGTTCATCCACCCCGCGAATTCCGGTGGGCATGCCTTCAAGAACAACACCCTGACCAACATCGGCGTTGGACCTGGTGGGGATTGGTGCACCACTGGTGCGACCGCCAAGCCGAACGACATCTCCGGCAACCAGGTAGACGGCAAACTGCAGCAACCGAACCCGGGTTGCCCGTAGCGTCGCATTCGGCTGTGGTCCCGACGCGATTCCGCGCGTCAACTGCGACCCCGTCGCGTCGCAGGGAAGTGCGTGCGCGCGGGAACTGAGAGTTCCCGCGGAGAGGCGGTTGTTCCCGTCCACGCAGACATATCCCTACAAGTGGCTGAGCGACCCAGTGGAGTCGCGCCTGAGACACCGGATGACGCAACACGGGAATTGCTGGTTCTCGCGGAGCGCGATGCCTCCTCGAAACCTAGGTGATCTCCCCACTTTCGGGAAACATGCTCCTGGCACCGACATTGCACCAAGGCCCACATGGCGTTGTTCTGCCGATCTTTCAAGCTGCGCGTAGTCATATCCATAGCCGCAGCGCTGTGGCTCTCCGGTTGCAGCAGCTCCGATGACGGCGCCAACGAAGCTGGAACCGGCGGCGCGGGAGGGACCGCGGGCAGCGGGGGAACCTCCAGTGGCGGAAGCGGCGGGGTCAGTGGCAGCGCAGGCAGTGCCTCGGGTGGCAGCGCTGGGTCGGGCGCCATGCTCGGTGACGCCGGCACTCAAGACGCCGGTTCCGACGCGAGCTCTGGGCTACCCATCAGCGACGTATTCGTGCTGGGCCATTCCCTGACGAGCTCGCAGTTCCCGAACGAAATCAAGCTGGCGCTATCCGCGCTGGGAATGACTTCCACTGGCGTCATCAGTCAATCGGGCTCCACGGCAGCCCAAGCCTTGACGAAGATCGTCGCAGAGGAGGCCCAGTGGTCATCCGCCTCGACCATCGTCATGGACTTCGCAATCAACGGGGGCGAAAGTGGCGCGGAATTCAAGAGCGACGCAGAGGCACTGGTCAACGCCGTGCGCGCTGCGAATCCCAAGGTGATCGTGGTGTGGGTGGAAGCCCACGCCTGCGACACATCGGGAACGGGCGCCAAGCCTTGGGTCCAAGATCGTTGGAAGAACAAGAACCCCGAGATGCACGCCATGCTGAAGGAAGGCACCATTGACGGCGTCGTTCCCTGGGCGGAGTACGCGATGAAAAATGCCACGAGCTTTTACGCCCAAGATTGCGTCCACCACTACGACCATCAGGATCACTACGCCAAGCAGATCGCGGCGTATCTAGACACGTTGCGAGGAACGAAATGAACCGCAGCATCGCTCTTGCATGCTTGAAGCTAGCCGTCGTTCTCAGCGTAGCGCTCTCAGGGTCGCGCGCTCACGCGGAAACCCATCCCATCTGGAACCCAGGCCTGGCCCAGGCTGCCACAGGCGCTCTCGGCACGGGAAACGCGCCCAAGGACGAAGCCGCCCTCAAAGCTCTGGTCTCCTCGTACCTGAGCCTGAGCGACTCGCAACTCAAGGCGAAGATCTCCACCACCCGCGGCGGCGCATCCGACGACAAGCAACGCTACGCTCTCGCGCAAGCGACCTACAACCTCGCGCTACTGTACCACCTGACGAAGAACACGGACTACGCCCACCGCTCCGGCGTGCTCTTGAAGCGCTACGCGGACGTGTTTCCGGGCTGGTCCTACGACACCTGCCACACCATCCCGTGCGGAGTGTGGACGGACTGGTATCACAACGACTTCGACGTCTCGATGTTGCTCGCTCTCGCCTACGACTTGCTCGCGCCTGCCGGGGTAATCGACGCAAACAAGACGGCAATCCGCCAGTTTTTGGTTCAAGTCGTGCAGCGCGACCTTGAGTACCGCCTGTACACCTTCAACTGGGCCTTCTATCGCCCCCTTGGCCTCGTGATCTACGGCCGCGTGCTCGACGACCCCAAGCTCGCCCACCTCGGCTACTGGTTCTACGCCAAGCACGTGCACGAATACTACGCGCAGGACGGCTTCCTCACCGAGGGTACGTATTCCTATCACCGGCAGATGACGCCGCGTTTTCTAGACGAACGCCAGGCGTACTACATGAACGGCTACTCGGATCCGAGCGGATATAAGCACGTGCCTCTAGACACGCGCTGGGACGCAACTCGAATCGACAACTTCGACTTTCAGCAGACCTACGCGGATGCGGCAACTCGAATGCTCAACTCGCTGAACAAGACCACGCTGCCCAACGGCGAGTACCCAATCCTCAACGACACCAAACAGTACGACAATGTCTATGGCGACCCACCCGACGCCAGTCAGTTGCTCGGTGGTATCGGCCACGCCATCTTGGCGGGCGGCAGCGGGAAAGACCAAACTCAAGCGCGGTTGGACTTCAGCTACACCGTGGGGCACCGCCACCGCGACGCCTTGCACCTGATCTACTTCGGCGACGGCACTGAGACCGTGGGCGGTACGGCGTACCGCTATCCCGACGCGAGTTGGAACACCTCGACCCTCAGCCACAACCTCGTTGCCATCGACGGCGCCGAGCAGAAGGGCTCCTACTTCGTCGACTGGACCATGAGCCCCTACGTACCGGGCAAGGTCAGCGGAGGAACGGTGCAACGCAACCTCTGGAGCCAAGACAACGAGAACCTTCACAACAACGTATTGCTCTGGGAACCTAGCTTCGCGGGATTCGACGCAGTCCAAGTGGCCGATGTGGATGCAACCGACGCCTACCGAGACCACGCCGATCGCTACCGGCGCATGCTGGTGCTCGTGCGCGTGTCCGGCGACGACTACTACCTGGCGGACCTGTTCCGAGTACGCGGGGGCACCCAGCACGATTGGCTGCTGCACGGGGGTCACAAAGACAACCAGCTGAAGCTGACTGAGTCTCTCAGCGCCGCCAGCGGCAGCCTCGGGCAGATCAAGTTCCAGCAGTCGGCCACCACCGACAAGCCCTGGGAGGCGTCTTTCGTTCACGGCGCCACCACTGGCCGCGTGATGATGGCAGGCGCGCCAGGCACGACCTTGTATGCGGCCAAGGCTCCCCGCTACGAATACGGCGGCGAACAGGACCACCTCGTGGTGCGTCGCAAGGCGACTGCGACCACCGAAGACGTGTTCTTGGCCGCCCACGAGACCTTCACGTCATCGCCGCACGTCACCGCTGTGGACGAGCTCGGCTTTGGCGCTGCGCCAGGTACCGCTATCGGTATGCAAGTCACTCTGGCAGATGGGTCTGTCGACTACATCGTACAGACCCTCGACGACGGTCCGACGTATCCCGCCCACACGGCAGACGGTGTCGAGCTCGAAGTTGCTGGGCGCTTCGCGCACGTGCGCGTCAAGAACGACCAAGTCGTCTGGATGTACCTGGTGCAGGGCAGCAAGCTGCGTTTCGGATCCGACACGCTGGATGCGGGCGGCGCCGATTTCTCGCATCGCGGCGACGTGACCGCCGTGGAGCGGCGCGAGTCTGGAGCCACGGAGAACGCCTTCGTGCTGGACGCTCCGCTTCCGGGTGATGCAATCCGCTGGGCCGGCAAGACCATCATCGTCAGCTACGGAAACGGCTGGACCTGGGCCTACCGCATCGAGCGCGTAGAGGGCTCGCGGGTCATCACCAAGGACGAACCCGGCTTCGAGCTCGACTCCAAGGGCGTCGACCGTCAGTACTTCCCACTCCAAGAAAACCTCGGCCTCGAGCGCTTCGCCGGGCCGGTCACATTCCTCGTCCCCGGAAGCGCTCTACGCGACGAAGCCGGCAACGTGCACACCACCCTCGACGCCCCGGGCACGGTGGACGGCGGCGCGGGCAGTGGCGGAACGGGCAGCGGCGGAACTGGGAGTGGAGCAAGCACAGGCGCAGGCGGCAGCGGCGCAAACAGCGGCGCCGCGGATGACTCAGAGGGCGGCTGCGGCTGCGATCTGCCCCGCAGCACCCCGAACTCGCCAGCGATGCCGCTGCTCATGCTTGCCGCGCTGCTGGTGTTGCGGCGTGTACGGCGGACTAGCCCGCAGTGACGAACCCAAACCTCGCGCTAGCGCTGCGTGGCGAGGAGGCTGCGCATCAGCGCAGGGGCGCCCTGCGCCGGGACAGTTGAACGCAGAGCGGCGCGCAGAGCGGGTCGCGCATCTCGCAAAGCCGCCTTCTTGAAGACGACGCCAGCACGGGTGTATCGAGTGGCCATTCGCATGGCGCCGCCGGAGTTCACGGAGAGATCTGCCTCAAGATGGCCGGAACGACGGAAGCTGAAGTCTTGCCGCACCACATCCAAGACGAGGGCGACGTTTTCGGCCACCCCACCGTGCGACTGTCCTTCCGCTGTCGCTGGGTGCGTTGAGCGAGAGCCTACTGGATCGGCTCTGGCTGTGGCGCGTCCGAAGCCACGGAAATCACGAACCCCTCGTAGGGGCGGGACCAGCCGAAGAAGCTCCCGCTGGCATGCGTCATTCGTAGCGGTCTCCACACATCCCCCAGACCCACGTCCGTTAGCTCCACGTCGCGCGTGTCGAGACGCAGTCCTTCTCGCATCGCCTTGAGCACGCACTCCTTGGCCGACCACGTCATCGTGACGAGTTCCCAGCGATCCGTGCCGGCTGCCCGCACGCGGCGTTGTTCGGCGGCGGTCAAGTAGTCACGGACGAACGCCTCACTCCGTGGCTCGATCCATTCGATGTCGCAACCCATTCTGAGCTCGGGTGCGGCGACGGCACAGACACTACGGCGATGCGAGTGGCTGATCGACAACACGAAGGGCGCCGGCACTCCCGCGATGCTCGCTTTCGGCGCGCCACTCTCAGCGGCAAGGATCTCGATGGCCGCGTCCTCTGCAACGGACGGCAGCGCTCTGCGAATGACGCGTTTTGCCGTCCAACGTCCTAGGCGCCAGTCAGCACGCCGCTTGGGCATGCGGAGCTCCGCCAGCACGGCTCTTTCCGCAGCGCTGAGCCATGCGTCGCCGTCCGGGACGTCCGCGGTGGTTTGCGTACACCAACGCACTGGCGCGTCTGCTCGGATTCCTGGCACAAGTCTCACGCTGGCACGATTGGCGTGCTCAGGCTCGCGCGGCGCGGGCGAGGCCGCGTTCCACTGCCAGCACCAGGAACGGCCGCAGCTGCGCCGCCGGAATGATGTGGTCGAGGGACCCCATGGCCAGCGCCCGTTCGACGCTGTGGATCGCGTCGAACTCACGGGCAACCGCCGCCAAGTGCTCCGAGTGAACGAGGGCGGTGGTCTCGGTGAGTCGCGCGCGCAGCTCGGCTTTCTTGGCTCCTTTGGCTGCCGCAAGTTGTTCGGATAGCTCCGCGACACGCGGGTCGCTTTGCGTGCGCATGTTCACATCCCGCGCGAACACAACGGCTGCGGCTGGCGCTCCTCCGATGACCGAGGCGTGCGCGCCTTCGACCGCGATGACTTCGAGGTTTTCGTTGAGAGCTTTCGAAAACACCACAAACGCGCCGCCGTGATAACGCGACACCACGCAGAAAACCACAGGCCCCTTGAAGTTGACGATGGCGCGACCGATTTCCGCGCCGTACTCGAGCTGACTCCGACGCATGGATTCCGGAGAGCCATCGAAGCCGGACAGATTAGCCAAGACCACCACAGCCCGATTGCCGCTTGCGGAGTTGATCGCGCGAGCAACCTTCTTCGACGACTGAGGGAATAGCGTGCCCGCGGTCCACGTCGCTGGGCCGTCTGCCGGTAAGAACCCATGGCGCTCGATAGGTTTCGACTCCAGGCCCAGCAGACACACGGGATAGCCTCCGAGTTGGGCGTCCCAAACAACGGCGATGCCCGCGTGCCGCATGTCCCGCCAGCGTTCCAAAGGCACGGCATCCGAGTCGACGACGGCGCGCATGACCGAGCGAATGTCGAAGGGCTTCTTCCTCCCAGGGTTCTTCTCAGCGCTGAAGACCTCGCCGACGCTGGCGAAGTCACCGCCCTCGTGGGGCGATTCGCACACGTCTCTTTCGATCGGGTCGGCGCTCTGCACGCGCCTTGGCGAGCGCTCTCCTGGCACCACATACGCATGGTCGTAGTGGGCGAGCAGGACCCTGCAACTGCCCGCGATGTCCTGGGCATAGTATTGGGCCTGGCCGTTGGGCCCCATGGTGCGCTCGTAGCCTCCGATGCCTTGGTTGTCTTCGGCGGAGACGCTACCGGAGTAGTCGAGCGCCTGTTTGCCGGTCAGGACCATGGCGCTGTCCGGAGTCATCACCAAGATGCCTCGCGTGTGCATCAGCATGGTGGCTTCGGCATTCCAATACGGCTGCGCGCCGACGTTGATCCCGCACACGACCACGTTGATCTCGCGTCCGGCTTGGGTGAAGTCGATGATTCCCTTTAGGACCCTAGACACCCAGTCCATGTTCTCGGTCCCGCTGTCCATGGCGATCTTCGCCCCAGCCGACAGCGTGAACCACTCGACGGGCACGTCGAGTTCTCGCGCCAGTTCTAGCCCGGCGAGGATACGGCGACACTCGGGTTCCGAGACGGAGCCCATCTCCTTGCTAGCGTCGCCAAGCAGCACCACACGCTTCATGCCCTCGGGCACCCTGGCGGTGAAGTTCGTGATCAGGCCGACGACGACGTGCGCAGTGTTCTGACCGTGTGGTCGGTCGACCGGCACCAACTGATTGTCGCCATCAAGGTCGTACTCTTGAAAGTCACCGGGCGGAAACTCCGCTGCCGCATTGCTGCGGGCGGCAGTCAGCAACTTCACGATCTCATAGGGGTGCGTCAGCCCGCGGCGACGTAACCCAACAACCTTTTGCTCGTAGGAAGTCAGCGGACGAACCGGGTCTTCCGTGGGCTCCTCGAAGGTCACGTGCAAGCCGCTACCCACGGTCGTGGTCGTGCGCATCACACGCTCTACAAGTTCACCCGTTGTCGGATCGGACACATTCATGTGCACGACCACCTGTTCCAGGCCGAGGCCTTCTGTAGCCGGGGCGAGCTTTCGCACCATGGCGTGCAGCTCTTCGAGCTCCAGCGTGAGCGAAGGCCAGATGTAGAGCAGTACACGGTTCCACTGCAAGCGGGAGCGGACGTCTCGCTTGGCCTGGTAGGCCCGAATCGCCGCCAGGGTCTCAAGCAGCATGCCTTCCAAGTGGGGCAGCGCAAGAATGCGACCGTCTTCGTCGCGCACGGCGGTCAAGTCGCGGATTTCGGCGACCGCAAACAGCCGTTCGTCCTTCGGGTTGTCTATGGCGACGGCGTGGAACACGTTCACGTCCTCCGGCGACGGAAGCCGCTGGAGTTGGAAGTGCCGCAGATGCCAAAGATGCATGCGTTTGGCCATCAGGGAGTGGAGCCCGGGCCAAGTGAGGTCCTCGTGGAACTCGCTGCCGCGTTTGCGGAACGTCAGGTGGCGGCACTTCTCAGTGTGGAAGTTGTCCGCCGGCCCTGCGATGGTCACCGCGACACGGTCGAGCGGGGTGCTGCCGAACACCCGATTCAATACCGGCAAAAGATCGCCGTTGGAGGGCTCTTCGTCCTCGGCCGGGCACCACAGGTGGATGTCGGCAACACAGCGGCTGCCGGCGGGAACCTCAGGCACGATGGACGCCAGATGAGCGGCGGCCTCGGCAAACTCGCCGGTCGTCGCGACCGTGGCCAACAAAGCGACCGCGCTGCCGTCATGGACGTACTGAGCTCCGACGTAGGGCCGCCCGTCACTCTCCTTGGACCAGAGTTGGTTAAAGCTCCGGATCCGGTACAAACGACGCGTCAGCGCCTCCAACATCAACAGCCGCGCCGACGGAGTGGACTCCTGACAGCGCGAGATCAGGCGGTGCGAAAGCGGCTGCGGGCACTCGACCAGTGCACGCATGAGTGCATCAGGATCCGCGCCGGGAGCATCAATGCCGTCGATGAGGCGCGCAACCTTGGCGTACATGCCGCGACGCGATGCCTCGAAGATCTTTTCGTCAAAACATGCGTGACGCAGCTCGCGTGCCAGGTCGTTGACGATGGGAAGCGCGCCGTGCGATGCGGCAACAAGACGATCGAGCACGCGATGCAAGCGGTCGCCAGCGACGGACTCCAAGGTGCGCTGTTGTTCCAAGCGTCGGCTCAAGATCGCGTTCAGCACCTGCGCTTGGTGGCTGACGCTCTCGTGGGAGCGGTAGATGCGAACCAACGCGGACTCTAGTTTCGACGTTCGCTCCAAGGAACTGAGGCCATAGTGGCCAACTGCCCGAGATAGCTTGCCCACGAAGCTGACCGGCAGCCCCGCGCCGTCCGGGTCCATCGTGGTCAGCCAGGTGATGAGATACTCGTTGGTTGAGCCGCGGTCGGCGCCGTCCGGGTCGTCGAGCACAGGTTGGCGACGGAACAGCGAATGCACGTCGACAAACGCCTCCAGGATCGCAAGCTCAGCGGCGTCCAAGCCTGGCAAGTCTGCGGGAAGCGCGCGCCATTCTGCGGCGATCTGCCGAGCTGCGCCGGCGTCAATGTCGAAGCCAAGGACGAGCGCCCGCAACCGTTCGAAGGTCTGTCGGAAGTCCGCTTCAGCTTCTGTGTAGCTCTCGAACTGCACGCGGGGCGCGTGCGTTATCGCGGGGCCAGTGGCGCAGGGCTCCAGAGTGAGCAGCGGCGCTCCGGCGTCGACCTGGACGTTGGGAGTGACTGTGATTTCCTTGACGCGACCGGCGCTGGGGGCCGAAACGCTGAGCTCCATCTTCATGGCCTCGAGCACGGCGACGCGATCGCCCGCTGCCACCTCGTCGCCGACCGCGACAGGAATGCGCAGCACCACGGCCGGCGCCGGGGCTCGCACCACGCCGCCCGAGTCGTGGGAAACACGGTGCGGTGCACCGTCGATTTCGACCAGCGTGTCCGTGCCTTGGGGCACGGCAAGGGTCCGGTAGCTCTGTTTTCCGACAACGATCCGTCGCTCGAACTTGCCCAGCCGCTCGACAGTGACGGGGATACACTTGGAGTCCACTTCGATTCTGAACTCGCCCGGTCCGACCTGCAGCACGCGCAGCGGGTGGTTCGCGCCTCGATAGGAAAGATCCACACTGAAACCCTGTTCGGTACCGAGCTTGGGTCGCCCACGCGCGGCAGACGTAAAAAATCGCGTGGTGTGCAGGGCAAAGTCTTGCCAGTACGCTTCGACCGCGGCCTGCAAGAGCGCCACGTCCGCGTGGCGCACGGGCGGTTTTTCGCCTGAAGCGGTGACCCCATCCAGCCATGCGTTGTCCACGCTCGACTCGCGCACTTCGCGTCGAGCCACCAAATCCATGAGAAACGCCTTGTTGCTGTTCCCGCCACCAATCACGATCGTCGTTTCGCCCAACGCGCGATGCAGGCGAGCGAGCGCTTCGTCTCGCGTCCTACCGTAGGCGATCAGCTTGGCGATCATCGAGTCGAACTCGGGCGCAACCGAATCGCCCTGCGCGACCCCGGTGTCGACGCGCAACCCCGGCCCCGTGGGCAGCCGGAACAGCTCGATGACGCCGGGAGCGGGAGCAAAGCCGTTGTCCGGATCTTCGGCGTTCAACCGAACCTCGATGGCATGACCGGACGACGCGGGAGGCCCCCCCTCCAGCAACCCGCCTCGCGCAACGTGGAGCTGGAGTTTCACCAAGTCTAGCCCGGTGGTCATCTCGGTCACCGGGTGCTCAACCTGCAGCCGTGCGTTGACCTCGAGAAAGGAGAACGTCCTTGTTTCGCTCTCGTACAAGAATTCCACGGTGCCGGCATTGCGATAGCCTGCCGCCGCTGCAAGGCGCCGCGCCGCTTCGCGAATGCTGGCATCTTGTTCGGCGTCGAGCGCAGGTGACGGAGCTTCTTCGAGCACCTTCTGGTGCCGACGTTGAATCGTGCAGTCCCGCACGCCCACCGCCCATACTGTGCCGGCCACATCGCCAATCACTTGCACTTCAATGTGGCGTGCGCCGCCGACTCGTCGTTCGAGAAATACGCGCGGGTCTCCGAACGCCGATGCCGCTTCTGCTTGGGCGGATTCGAAGGCGTCTTTCAGTTCGCTCTCAATCCGAACGCTGCGAATACCTCGGCCGCCACCTCCCGCACTGGCTTTCACCATCAACGGGTAGCCAAGGCGCTTCGCGTGTTCCTGGGCCGCAGCGACGTCTTCGACTGCGTCGCCACTCCAGGGTGCTATGGGAACCTCGGTGCGTTCAGCAAGCTGCTTCGAGCGGATCTTGTCGCCCAGCTCGCGCATGACGGCCGAGGTTGGACCGACGAATACGATGCCTTTGCGTTCGCACATTTCGGCGAAGTCGGCGTGCTCCGCTACGAAGCCCCAACCGACCCACACCGCATCTGCGCGGGATGCGTCTAGCGCGCTTTCGAGCGCTGCGTAGTCAAGATAGCGATTCTTGCGCCTGCCGTCTCGCGGGTCGACAAAGGTCGCGCTTCCGATGTCTACCGCCTCGTCCGCCTCGCGCACGAACATGGCGCGAGCGTCCGAGGAAGTGAACAGTGCGATGGTGGTGATGTTGGCGTCCTGCTCGCGGTTGAACTCGCGCACAGCGTGGATCACGCGCATCGCCGGCTCACCGCGATTGACTATTGCAAGTCGCCGAAAGCTCTGTGTCTGCATGGCTTCTCCTCAACCCTCGCCGTCATCGGTCAGCGCGATCGTGCGGTAGCCTTCGAGCTGCAGTCGCACGCGTCCCGCACCGTCAACAACCCGCGCGTCAAAGGTATCGTCCCCCGCCGGAGTGACACGCGCATACAAGCCATTTTCCGGCGCGTGCAACGAGTCGGAAATGACCACGCGCCCGATCGCGGCTGGTAGCGCCATGCGCCCACTGTGAGCCTTCTCCCAAATGCCAGCGGTTTGAAAGCACAGCTCGACAAAGCGTGGCTGCACCAAAGTGGGAGCCGACTCAGGCTGGTGATTGGGTGGCAGCTCCGCGGCGAAGCGCCCGAGCGCCTGAGCCGCGTTTGACCAAGCCCGCTCCAGGACTTGATAGGCAGGTCCATGGAAGTAGAATTCGTAGATAGAGGCGCGCTCCATGGGGTCAAGATCGGGCTCCTTGGGTGGCGCTTCCGGTGGATCCTCCGCGACGGCGTTGAGGCCCAGCCGCACTTCTCCGGTGAAGTGCGTCGTGATCTGGGGCGCGTCGAGCTTTGGAAGCTTGCGGCTACCGACCAAGCGACAGCGGACCACCAGTTCGTCACCGTCGACGTAGGGAAGCCCAAACAGAGTCAACGTGCGCGGCTGGGACCGGTACAGCTTGAATGGCGCCAGGAACTGCACGTTCTCGATGGACCGGACTTGCAGGCCTGGCGCCAGGAACTTGCCAAGCTCAGCGAATGCTTCGAGCCCCATCACGCCCGGCAGCACCGGTGTCTCGTCGATGCGGTGGTCGTTCAAGAACGGCTGCGCTGCGTCGAGAGACGTCTCGACCGCGACCCCGCTGTACGGGCCCATCGACACCAAGCGTCCGAGCATGGGTCCCAACCGCAGTGCGTCGAGCTCGCGCGGCTCGACGCCGCCCGTCTCGTCGCGCTCCGCGAGCAGTGCGCCAAGGCCGAGCGCAACCACAAACTCGCCCCGGGAGCCGCCGCGCAGTTCGTTGCGGATCACGGGCACGCCGAGAGCGGGAGGCAGCATGCCGATGCCTGCAAGCTCCATCATCTTCGGGATGGACCCACGCGCAGCCATTCCAATGCCGGACCACGCCGTCCAGTCCAGGGCAATACCGAGCGTGTCTGGTCGCGTATGGCGGAAGTTCGAGACCATCTTGCACAGAAGGTCGTTGGCCGCGCTGTAGTCCGTTTGTCCGCCGTTGCCGAAACGCCCGGCGATGGAACTGAACACGACGGCAGCGCGCAAAGGCATGTCGCCGATGGCGTGCATCAAGTTGAACCACCCATCCGCCTTGACGTCGAAAATCAAGTCGAACTGATCGTCGGTCTTGTCGGGCAAGATCCGGCTGATCTCCAGGCCCGCTGCGTGCAGCAAAACGTCGACGCGACCGGCTTCGTCGCGCACGCTTTGGATAGCGCCGGAGACCGCGGCCGAATCACGAAGATCCACCTGATGGTAGACGGCGCGTCCGCCGGCCCGCTCCACTGCCAGCATCGCATCCAACGCGGCACGGGAACGCTCGATGCCGGCCAGCTGTTTTTCGACCGCAGCGGGCGTGGCGCGTTGTCCGCTTGCCTTGAGGCGCTCGAACAGGTCGCGCTTCAGTCCATCGCGGTCCGTGACGAACTGCGCCAGATCGGCATCATCACGGGCGGGCTCGGTCGCAAGATCGAGCAAGTGGAACGTACCGCCGGAAGCGGCAGCGAGGTCCTGGGTGATTGCAGACACGATGCTGCCGGCGGCGCCTGTGATGACGAAGACAGAATTCTTGTCGAGCTCAAGACCGCCGTTCGCCGCAGCCGCGTCGCGCTCAACTAGGGTGACGGAGTAGCGCAGGCCGCCGTGTCGGCCAATTTCCATGGCTCCGCGGTCGACCAAGGTCTCCTCCAAGAGCGCATCGGCGGCTGCTTCTCGGTCGGCGTCGGCTTCGAAGTCGACGACCTTGACCAGTGCCTGCTCGCGCTCCCTCCCCAACGCTTTGATGAACCCGCTGACCGCACCCCCCATGGGGGCAAAGGCTCCTTGGCTATCGTAGCCGTGCCGCCCACCCATGCGCGTCGCCGCTACGAAGAAGCTGCTCGGGCTGTCGAGGTCAGCGAAGGAGTTGCGCGCTACCGTTGCGAGTAGTTTCACCCGCAGCCGGAGTTGTTCACGCCAACGGGCTAGATCGAGTTCAGCGAATGCGGGCTCCGTGTCGGCCGCCGCAAGCCAGAACACGCCGGTGATGGGACCCGCCGCGCGGTACTCGTCGAGGCGTTGCTCAAGTTCAGTTGCCGCGGGCGCGCCCTCGATCAGCAAGGTGTCGACGTTTCGGCTCCTCAAGCGCTCGACGAGGGCTGTGCCCACACCGCCGCGATCGAGCATGACGACCACGCGGCTGCGTGCGTCGAGGGTGACGCCCGTCGGTTTGCAGGCGTCGATCATCGGGCGCAAAGTGGCCACCGCTTCGCGCCGCGGCAGCTTGTCCGGCTCTGCTCCAGTCGTTGTCAGCGGCGACGCGCCCGCCGGCGCTGTAGCCGTCGCCGGCGAAGACGCCGTTTTCAGCTCCGGCTTGCGATCGAAAACGAACTGCACCACGTGCCCCAGAGTGGGAAAGTCGCGTAGTTTGAGGTTCTCCTCACGCGGGATGTCATAAGCCTCGCGCACCGCCGCAAACGTCTCGGCTTGTTTGACCGTGTCGATGCCCAGATCCGCTTCGAGGTCGAGCTCCATGTCGAGCATATCCGGCGGGTAGCCAGTTTGCGCCGCCACAATCTCGAGCACCCGCGCTTGCACTGGGTTTTCTGCGGGCGCTGCCGCCGCGGCCACGGGCGCCGTTGCAGCCGCAGCGGGAGCAGCCGCAGCCGTTTTCAGCTCCGGCTTGCGATCGAAAACGAACTGCACCACGTGCCCCAGAGTGGGAAAGTCGCGTAGTTTGAGGTTCTCCTCACGCGGGATGTCATAAGCCTCGCGCACCGCCGCAAACGTCTCGGCTTGTTTGACCGTGTCGATGCCCAGATCCGCTTCGAGGTCGAGCTCCATGTCGAGCATATCCGGCGGGTAGCCAGTTTGCGCCGCCACAATCTCGAGCACCCGCGCTTGCACTGGGTTTTCTGCGGGCGCTGCCGCCGCGGCCACGGGCGCCGTTGCAGCCGCAGCGGGAGCAGCCGCAGCCGTTTTCAGCTCCGGCTTGCGATCGAAAACGAACTGCACGACGTGCCCCAGAGTGGGAAAGTCGCGCAGCTTGAGGTTCTCCTCACGCGGAATGCCGTAGGCCTCCCGCACTGCCGCAAACGTCTCGGCTTGCTTGACCGTGTCGATGCCAAGATCGGCCTCGAGGTCGAGCTCGATGTCGAGCATGTCCGGCGGGTATCCGGTTTGCGCCGCCACGATCTCGAGCACCCGCGCTTGCACTGGGTTTTCTGCGGGCGCCGCCGCGGCCACAGGCGCCTTTGCAGCCGCAGCGGGAGCAGCGGCAGCGGGAGCAGCTGCCGTTTTCAGCTCCGGCTTACGATCGAAGACGAACTGCACGACGTGCCCCAGAGTGGGAAAGTCGCGCAGCTTGAGGTTCTCCTCACGCGGAATGCCGTAGGCCTCCCGCACTGCCGCAAACGTCTCGGCTTGCTTGACCGTGTCGATGCCGAGATCGGCCTCGAGGTCGAGCTCGATGTCGAGCATATCCGGCGGGTATCCGGTTTGCTGGGCAACAATCTCAAGCACCCGCGCTTGGACAGGGTTCACCTCAGCGGCAGGCGCCGCGGCCGCTGCCGTCGGAGACGTCGCCGGGGGCGCAGCTGGCATGGCCACGGGCCTTGGTCCCGCGGCTGCTGCTACAGGAGCGGGCATCGCTGCTGGCGCAGTGGCACGCGATCCGACTGGCGACGTGATGACGCTGCCAGCCGTCGCGAGTGCAGGCCCACGGTCTTCGATCTTGAGGGTACGTTTCTCTTCGATCACGTCTGCCTCTGGATGGCCACTCACCTGCGCGAGCCATCCGCGCCAGGTGTTGGCGTCGTGGATGCGGTAGCGATAACCGAGCGCGTCGGGCGCCGGGTGTTTGCCGCTTGGCGCTGGGACTTGGCGAATCAACGTCATGCTGATCTGCGATCCGAAGCCGGCACCCAAGCGCAGCGCGTAACGCACGGGATAGTTGCCACCCTTCGACAGGTTGAGGCGCCCCAGTTCGGGATCGACTTGCTCGTAGTTCGCCACCGGGGGAACGACGGCGGTCTCCAGAGCCTTGACCGCGACCACGTCCTCGATCCCGACTCCCATGGGGTGACCCGTGAAACCTTTGGTATTGGCGATCACAAGGTCTTCGGCGTGAGCGCCGAAGACCGTGCGCAGGGCGTGGATCTCCGCGCTGGCACTGCCGCCGCGCGCCGGAGTGTAAGTCTCGTGCGATACGAACAGCAGTTCTTTGGCCATCTCCGCACGGCTGACGCCGCCCGTTTGTTCTGCCTGGCTGACCAGCTGCTCCATCACGCCGCAGATATGGTTCACGTCGAGTCGCGTACCGTGGAATGCACTGTTCGCGGTGATCGTCGCGAGCACTTCACACAGGGGTGTCAAGCCGCGCCGAGCAACTTCTGCCTGGCTTTCGACGACGATGGCAGCGGCGCCCATGCCGAGGAGCATGCCGTGCCGACGCCGATCGAATGGCAGCGCGGCCTTCTCGACCACGTCGTCCGTTGCGGCAGCTCCGGTGATCAAAAATCCGGCACCGATCCACTCGAGCAGGTTGTCACTGGTCACGTCGTCGGCTGCGACGATCACGACGCGTTGGCAGCGTCCGAGCTGGATCCAATCTTGTGCGATCGCCATGGCTTGGGTGGTGCTTGCGCAGGCAGAGTTGACCTGCGTGTTCGGCCCCCGTGCGCCGATGAACTCGGCGAATTGCGAGTGGCCCATGGCTAGAATGCGAAATAGATAGCGCCGATCGAACGCGTACCCGTTTTGCTCCAGGTCGCGCTCCAGCTCCTGTGTGCGCCGCTCGAGTTCTTCGACTAGCGCCGGTTCGCTGTCTGCGGAGAGTTTCGAGCGCAACGACGCAATCAGTTCGAGCTGCTCGTGCATTGCGCGATCGCGATGGTATCGCGTCATGTCCCCAGCAAACGCGTCCAGTCCCGGGAATGCAGACGCGAAGATGACGCCCGTTTGGTCACGCAACGACTCGGGCAAGATCCAGCGTTCGGGCAGGAAGGTGCCCTTGCTGGTCTTCTTGTAGTGCATTGCCAGAGGGATGCCCGCGTCGCGGAGAGCGTCGATGCCTGCGGCCATCGCCAACTGCGTCGTTCGGTCCAATGCCGGAATGCGGTCGGCGCTGATGCCAAACTCACGCTCGAAGTCGAACTCTTGTGCGCGTGCGGCCAACCGGATCACGTCATCTTGGTCGTCGATCTTCTCGAAACTCGCTCCCCGCTCCTCGCTCTTGACCAGCCGGGTGATGTGCTTGTCGAGCATGGCGCGGCGAAACCGCGACGGCACGACGTCGATGAATTGCTCGCCGTGCAAGATGCGTGAAACATTGCCGTCGTCGAACACCTTGGGTGTGCCTGGGAGACCCAACGCCGCTCCAGAAACCACCACGGGCTCGGTCGAGCCCGCCCCAATGCCGAGGATCGCAGCTCCGCGCTGCACGACATCCGCGAACAGCTGGCCCAGCTCGGCGTAGCGCCCGCCCGGCGTTGTGGTGGCGCCCATCGCTGGCGCCAGTGGAGCTGGGGCGGCGTGCGGGGCGTGTGTTGCGGGCACAGCGCGTGCGTCAGGCACAGCGGTCGCACCGACCGTGGGTACATGCGCACTTTGACCAGCGGCGGGACGGGGCTGCACGCCTGCTGCCCAGAGCCCGCACAGCCCGCGCGTGAACGCTTCGTCGTCGCTGAACTTGGGATGGTTCGTAAACAGCGAGTCCACGTCGCGATCGCCGAGCACGTCGTCGACCATGCCCTGAAGCGCGCGTTTCGGTCCGACTTCCACGAAAACGCGTGCGCCAGCGGCGTATAGCGTCTCGAGCCCCTTGACGAACTGAACCGGGGACGCCACTTGCCGCGCAAGCAGGTCAATCATCTGTTCTTGGGCGCCAGGGCCGCCCTGATGAAACTCCCCGGTGACATTGGAAACGACGGGGATCTCAGGCGGGGCGGGCTGCATGCGAAGCAGCACGTCCCGCAATGGGCGGCTGGCTGGCGCGACAATTTCCGTGTGGAACGCATGGCTCACGTTGAGCTGGAGCACGTTGTGGCCAGCTGCTGCGACCGCCGCGATTGCCCGTTCCACCGCGGGCGTCGCGCCGCCAATCACACTCTGGTGGTGGCTGTTGATGTTTGCGATGACGACGTAGCCGTCGATGGTATCTAGAATCCGCTGCACTTCCTCTGTGGGCGCGGCCACCGCCGCGAGGATCCCGTTGTCACCCACCTGCAGCTCCGCCATTTCGCGTCCGCGCGCGCTCACCACTTCGAGGGCACTCTGGAAAGTGAGGCAACCTGCGGCGACCAAAGCGCCGTATTCGCCGAGACTGTGACCCATCACGAGGTCCGGGCGCAGACCATGTTCCGCCAGCAGACGCGTCAGAGCGATGTCGGTTGCCAACACCGCGGGCTGCGTGATTTCTGTTCTGCGCAGCGCGGCGTCGGCCGCGGCTTTCTGCGCGTCGGAGGCGTCGTCTGGAAGAAAGATGTAGTCGGTGAGCGGCTTGCCCAGGAGCGGCAGCATTACGCGGTCGGCTTCTGCGAACGTCTCCCGTACGACCGGTTCGACCTGCGCCAAATGGTGCAACATGTTGGCGTACTGGGAACCCTGGCCGGTGTACAAGAACGCCACCTTGCCGGGCTGCCCGCGGCCTCGGAACACGCCGCGTCCGCGTAGCAGTTGCCACCCCTTGGGGTCGTCGGCGCTCAATGCTTTCAGCGCCCGCGCAGTCTTGTCGGCCAAATCGGTGGCGTCGGCATACTGGATGGCGATGCGTTCGGGCGCGGCGAGGGCGTCGGCGGAGGCTGGCGCGGGCAGCGGCGCGTGACCGGATGTGGCCTGCGCGTTGAGGCGCGCAAGTTGGTCTTTTAGCCCGTCGGCCGCGGTCGCACCCAAGAGCAAGGCACCGCCCACGGGGGTCTTGCCCGGGCTGATTTTGTGCGGCCGCAGGGCACTCCCGCTCGCTGCACCGGGTGCAGGCACCGCGACTTGGCTTCGGCCGCGGCGATCCGTCAGCATTCCTGGCACGTGCTCTTCAAGCACGCAGTGGAAGTTCGTGCCTCCGAACCCGAACGCGCTGACGCCGGCGCGGCGAACGCCGTCGCCGCCGCCGTTAGGCTTGGGCCAGTCGCGGTATTCGGTGTTCACAGCGAACGGGATCTGTCCGAAGGGAATGTTCGGGTTCGCGGCCTTGAAACCCAAGCTCGGAACCAGCTTTTTCTCGTGTAGACACAACGTCGCTTTCAGCAGTCCGGCCGCGCCGGCCGCCGCTTTGAGGTGGCCGATGTTCGACTTAACAGAACCGAGCGGCACTGACCCCGGCTTGAGCCCCGTGCGGCCGAAGACCTCTGCCAAGCTCTGGACTTCGACCACATCGCCGACGCGGGTCGACGTTCCGTGTCCCTCGATCAGCGATACGCTGGCGGGGTCGAGCCCTGCGCTCTTCCAGGCGCGCTCAATGCTGAGCTTCTGCCCGACCGGGTTCGGCGCAGTAATGCCCCGGCCCTTGCCATCACTCGAACCACCGACGCCACGCAACACGGCGTAAATGCGATCCCCCGCCTTCTCAGCGTCGGCCAAGCGCTTGAGCAAGAACACGACGGCGCCTTCGCCCATCACGAAGCCATCGGCGCCATCCGCGTAGGGTCGCGTCCCTGTGGCGGAAAGCGCACCGATCTTACAGAACTTCACGAACGAGCTTGCGCCCATGTTCCTGTCAATGCCGCCGGTGATCACCGCGTCGAAGTCGTGTTCCGTCAGCCCCTCGACTGCGGCACTCAGAGCCGCCATGGCGGAGGCGCACGCTGCGTCCACGACGTAGTTCGGCCCACGAAAGTTGAACAGATTGGCGATGCGTCCAGCGATGCAGTTGGAAAGCTCGCCGGGCATTGTGTCTTCGGTGATCTCGGGCAGGCTTTCGTCAAAAACGCCATGCATCTCCCCGGCGATCTTGCGGCGCAATTCAGGGTCGAGGGCGCCAAAGCCAGGCGAGCTTTCCAGCGCCGATGCGATTTCGGGAAAGGTGATCCGGAGTGTGGTGCGGTAGTGCTTTTCGCCGGCCATCGCATTGCCCAAGATCACCGCCGTGCGCTCCAGATCCAGCGGGCGCTCGGGGTATCCGAAGTCGAGCAGTGCCTGTCGGGTGCATGCAACTGCCCACTTCTGTCCGATGTCCATCGCGTCTCCAACTTTCGGCGGGATGGGAAGCCGCCAGCGGAACGGATCCCACTCGTAGTCGCGGACCCAGCCGCCGATCTTCGAATAGGTCTTGTCCTGGGCGTGTGGATCTGGGTCCCAATAGTCGGACACCTTCCAGCGCTCGTCGTCGACGTCGGAGATCGAGTAGCGACCAGACGTGACGTTGTCCCAGAACGCCTTCGCGTTCGGTGCGTCTGGCAAGATGCTGCCAACTGCAACAATGGCGATGGCGCGATCAATCGGTGTTTCCATAACGTGGGTGTCCTTCAGGCGCCGGCGGGCGGCGTGCTGGGCAAGGGCTGGCTAAATGCCAAGCGGTTCAAGGGCGGCGCTCGTACACGGCGTCAGCGACGCGAGTCATGTCGTCGAGCAAGCCGCGCTGGGCGCGATGAATCTCGTCAAAGTGCATGCTGGCAGCGAGCGCGGAGACTTCTGCGTCTGCTGCGCCGTCCGCCCCGCAGATCAAGGAGATGCCAACATGCGCAACCTTGCTGGCTGCTTCCCGCGCAAACACGCGGCTCATGGCTGCCCAGGCGTCGGCGTCGAAGCGGTGGGGCGCCTTTGGGTTCAGGCTGCCGTTCGCCGTCTTTTCGGCGCGGCGTGCAATCGCAGCCGCGGACTCGGCGTAGGCGATCAGTTCGCCGAGCCGGAACAGTACGTGCTGGTTGCGAGTCAACCGCCCGGTGCGTGCGCGCTCCATGGTTTCAGCCAGCGCATGCAATGCAAGCGCCACGGTGGCGGCTCCGACATTGGGATTTCTCCGGTGTAGCGCGTCCATTTCGCCCGCTGCGTCGTGATAGTGCTGACCGCGGCTCTTGAGATGTAGCTGCCAACGGTCGCGGGCGATCGTCATCTCCATGATTTCGCTAGTACCCTCGTAGATGGTCGTGATGCGCACGTCGCGCTTGATCTTCTCGACCATGTACTCGTGCGTGTAGCCGTAGCCGCCCAGGGCTTGGATCGCGCACTCTGCGGCCTGGTTGCCCGCTTCGCTCGCCATGTACTTCGCGATGGCGCCTTCCGTGTTTAGCCGGTCTTCGCCAGAATCCAGACGTTCGGCGCACTCTTCGAGGTAGGCCCGCGAAGCTTCCAGCCGCACCACGTTCGGTACGATCAGCTTGTGGGTGTAGCCCTGCTTTTCGCTCAGGGGTGAGCCGGCCTGGATGCGCTCCATCGAATACGGGATAGCGCGGTCCATCGCGGCCCAGCCCGCGCCGAGGCCGAACGCCGCGACCATGAGACGCGTGTAGCCGAACACCGACTGCGCTTGCGAAAGGCCCTGGCCTTCCTCGAGCCCAATCAGGTCGTCGGGATTGACGCGCACGTTCTCGAAAGTCAGCGCCGCGGTGTTCGACGCGCGGATGCCATGTTTCTCCTCGGGCTTGCCCGCGGTGAGACCGGCCGCGCCCTTCTCGACGACGAACCAGGTTGGGCCGTTTGGCGTGTTCGCCAGCACCGTGATCAGATCGGCGACGCCCCCGTTGCTGATCCATTGCTTGTTGCCAGTGATTTCGTAGCCGACGATCTCGCCATTCTCCAGGACGCGTTCAGCGACGGTACGCAATGCCGCCAAATCGGAGCCCGCTGCCGGCTCCGTGGCGCCATAGGCCATGAGCACGCCCTCTGCCGCGATCCGTCCAAGCCAACGCTCCTTTTGCTCCGGCGTGCCTCCGACGCTGATGGGTTCGCTACCCAAAAACGTGGCCAGCACGCCCGTGGCCACACCGACATCGGTGTGCGCGACGCGTTCGCAGATCCGATACAAGTCGTAGGAGCCACCACCCATGCCGCCGAGCTCTTCCTCAATGAAGAACAGCTGGATCCCAAGCTCGTCTCCGCACATCGCGCGTATGATCTCTTCGGGAAACATGTCGTCCCGATCGAGTTGCCGCAGAACCTCGTCAGGTAGATGACGATTCACAAACTGCTGTAGCGACGAGAGACCAATCTCGAGCGATTCCAAATCCAGACCCGCTGGCATCGTTCCCCAACCTCCGTGTGAGTGACGTGAAGGCGGCCAGCATACGGCACAAGAATGCCGTCGAGCCCCGCGAATTCTGCGCGGCGCACACGCGCATTTTTCGCGCGTGCGCCGACGGTTTGCATGCGTCAGATTTGCGTGGCCGCGCCGCGTCAAAAGCGCGGAGCGCGGGCCCGATTTGGGCCCCTCGTGTCACGGCGACTGCGACCGCCGGGCTCGGCGTCACTGGGCGCTGTCCGAGCGATCGATCTGAAGCCGAACTCGGCTGTTGCGCACGAAGGGGTTGAGCTTGCCCTTGCCGGCGGCTGCCGGGTGCGTGGCGGTGATCTCAAGCTCGATCTCTTGGCGTTCGTTGCCGGTCACTCGACTGCCTTTGAGTTTCACGTTCTTGACCAGCACGTCGGCGATGGGCACCCACTCTTTCGCGCCTTTGGCTTTGAACTCCAATAGCGCTTGGGTCTCGAGTGCAAGAGTCTCCGCCTCGTCCGCAGCGGTCGTCAGTACGGAATTGATGAGCACCTTCTTCGCCGCACGCGCGTGCATGCTTGCGAATACATGGTGGCGCCGCACGACCTGGGGCGGAGGTTCCGTGTACACGGCCGCGGCGTCTGAGTCAGGGGCATCGGCCGCCGCAGCCGCGTCCGGGGCGCTAGGCTTGGGATCCACCGTCGCCACTTCGCCGGACGCAGCCGCGTTTGCTTCCGAACTCGGCGCTGTCTTGGACGCTCCCGCGCAGCCTACGGCAAGGCACATGGCGCTGACGAGGGCGGCGGCGGTGCAGCGCATTGGATCAGTGTATCGTTGCGTCGCCGCCCTGACCATGGCTAGGCTGCGAGGGATTGCGCGGGGCTGTTGTCAGCGCAGAACCCACGGAGAGTCATGTCTTTACTAGCGAAACTTGGGATCGCCTGCAGTACCGTGTTCCTCGCGAGTGGTTGCTACCCCGGCGCGCAGGTCAAAGCTGTGCAACTGACGGAGCCGGGCACTTACGTCGTGGCGACCCCGGGTGCACTGACGCTGGCGCAACAGAGCGGCACCGCACAGCGCATGTGCACGCTGCGCCTTCCGCCTGCTCACGCAAAAGGCGCCAAACACGGCAAACGCGCCAAACACGGCAAAGCTGACAGGCGCGGCAAGGGCGGCAAGGGCGGCAAGCGCGGTGGACCGGCTTGGCAAGGGCGCGCAATGCACGGTCCGGGAGCTGGCGGCGGCGCCGCGGGCGGACCTGCAATGCTCGATACCCTGATGTTCCGGCTATGCGAGGCGCGCAGCAACGGCGACATCACTGCGCTGCAGTATCAAGAGCTGCTCAAGGGCATGCTGGATCTCGCTAAGCAGCGCGCCGCAATGCCGTCGGGCCCAGGTCCGTTCGGCCATCCTGGAATGCGTCGCCCCATGGGGCGGCCTGGCATGGGTCCCGGCATGGGCCCCGGTGGGCGTGGCGGTTGGGGTCGCCCGCCCGGCCCCGAAGATACCGACGACGCGCCCGTGGAAAAAGAAACCGACGACCCGAAGAAGGGCGACGGCAAGGGCAAGGGCAAGTAACCGCGCGCGGCGTCGATCAGAGTTCGGCGCCGCCAAGCGTGGAGAGGTGTCTGCGCTACAGTGCCACGTGATGCAAAACGGCACCGGATTAGAGGCAGCATGCGCTCGCTGGCGAGGAATCGTCGGCGGTGGCAACGTCCTTTTGGACGCGGCGGAACTCGCTCGCGCCTCTACCGCGACTTTTCCCACGCAGGCTCGTATTTCCGCCATCCTGCGGCCCGCCTCGACGCAGCAGGTACGGGAGGTGCTGGCGGTTGCGAACGAACAGCGTGTCGTCGTGTACCCCACGAGCCAGGGTAAGAACTGGGGACTGGGCTCCAAAGTCCCGACGAGCGACGGCGCCGTCCTGCTGGATCTCGGGCGCATGCGAGGCATCTCTGGTTTCGACGACGCCCTAGGCGTCGTCCGCGTCGAAGCGGGTGTGACGTTCCGCGAGCTGTATGCGTTCCTGGTAGAGCAAGGCGCAACTTGTTTTATTAACGTCACTGGCTCGAGCCCGGATGCCAGCGTGCTCGCAAACGCCATTGAGCGCGGAGACGGCGCGGGCCCGAACGGCCATCGCTTCGACCACGTTTCCGACTTGGAGGTCGTGCTGCCCAGCGGCGAGCTTCTGAACACGGGATTTGGGCGCTTCGGCGAAAGTGCGGTTGCGGGACTACACCGCCATGGTGTGGGTCCGGCGCTGGATGGTTTGTTTTCGCAGAGCAATCTGGGACTCGTGACCAGCCTGACCCTGTGGCTCGCGCCTATGGCCCGCGCTTTGGGCGTGGCGCGCTTTCGGCTGGCGGCGCATAGCCAACTGCCCGCAGCGGTCGACGCGCTGCGCACCTTGCGCAGGGAGGGTACTTTGCGCGCGAACGTCGCCCTCGCCAATGACCTGCGCGTGCTCTCTACGCTTGAGCAGTTTCCGTTTCGAGCAGCCGGCGACGAGCGCCCGTTGCCTGCGGGGCCAGCGGCGATCATGGGAGATGTCCTGGGCGGCGCCAAATGGTTCGGGCTGACTGCCGTGTATGCAGCCAGCGAGGCGCAGTGCAAGGCGGATCTCGGCCGTGCGCGCGCGCTACTGGCTCCCGTCGTAGACGAACTGGATGTCGTGAGCCGGAGCGGCGAGCCGAATAGCGGTCACGAGCTATTCACGGAGGACGACCCCGCGCTTCAATTCTTGCAGGGCATTCCCCACGACAAAAGCTTGCGCAGCTTGTACTGGCGCAAGAAGGCTCCAGTGCCGACGCAGATCGATCCTGAGGGCGACCGCTGCGGCGTGCTGTGGCTTTGCCCGACGCTGCCATTCCGCGGCGCGGACGCGCAGCTGGCTGTGCAAGTGGTGGAAGAAACCTGCATCAAGTTCGGCTTCGAACCGTTGATCGTGTTGCTCGCACCCACGGAGAGGACCTTGTTCCTGATACCGCTGATCATCTTCGACCGGGATGACGGCGAGGACGATACGCGTGCGCTCGCGTGTCACGATGAACTCCTCGCCCGGCTGAACGAGCTCGGCTATTTGCCCCACCGGTTGGGCATCCAGTCCATGCGCGGCACGCCGGAGTGCATCGATGGCTTCGAAGCGACCATCGCGCGACTGAAGCAGCTGCTTGATCCAAACGGGATCTTGGCGCCCGGGCGCTACGACTTCGGCGCCAGCCGCGAGTGAGTCCGAAGCCTCGCCTCGCCCACGGTTTGGTGCTGGTTCGGTTCCGTTCGCTTACAGGGAGCCCGCTCGCCGTTCAGGCGCGCAACTGGGCCATTTTGCGGCATTCCTCGTGCTTTTTTCGGCTTGTAAGCCGTCTGTAAGACGGCCTGTCTAGGGTTCTGCGACGCGCTGCCTGAGCTCAGCTCGCGCGAGGAGGAACTGCCGGATGAACAACGCAACGCTCCGCAGGAACACACTGGTTCCGCTACTGCTGATTGCCGCATCACTAGTCTTGTACTCGTCATCAGCTCTCGCCCAGAGCGGAGAAGAACGCTTCAAGACAGCCTGCGCCGCATGCCACAGCATCGGTGAAGGTAAACGCGTCGGCCCTGATCTGAAAGGCGTCACGGAGCGCCGTACCGAAGAGTGGTTGATCAAGTTCATCAAGTCATCCCAAAGCGTGATCAAGTCTGGGGATCCCGTCGCGGTTGCGCTCTTCAACGAGTACAACAAGACGCCGATGCCGGATCAACCGCTCGATGACGGCCAGATCAAAGAGATCTTGGCGTACATCAGCGGCGGAGCGACGTCGGGCGGGGGCAGCGACACCGTAGTCGAGGCGACACCCGAGGCCATTGCCCTTGGCGCCAACATCTTTCAAGGCATCAAACGCCTGAAGAACGGCGGCGCGGCGTGCAACTCCTGTCACCACGTGAAGAATGACGCAGTGATTGGCGGCGGCGTGCTGGCAAAGGAATTGACCACGGTCTTTTCCGCCATGGGCGCGCCGGGCGTGCAAGCGGTTCTTGGGTCGCCGCCATTTCCGGTGATGGCTGCCGCCTACAAGGACAACCCCATTACCGAAGACGAAGCGGTCGCGTTGATCGCCTTCCTGCAGAACGCGGACAAGCAGCACGCTTTTCAGCAACCACGTGACTACGGCATGAACCTGGTGGCGTCGGGGTCGGCAGGCTTCGTCCTATTGATGGTGCTGTACGGCCTGCTTTGGCGGCGCCGAAAGAAGCTTCCAGTGAACCACGCGATATTCGAGCGCCAGGTGCGCACCGAGGACGCTTGATCGCGCGACAGCGTAATTCTCAGAGCGAAAGAAGGGTAAAGGCATGAGCTGGATTCAGGACATCATCTCGCCAGAGACGCGGCAGTGGGAACAGTTCTACCGCAATCGCTTTCAGCATGACCGCATCGTGCGCAGCACGCATGGCGTGAACTGCACGGGTGGATGCTCTTGGCAGATCCACGTGAAGGACGGGATCGTCGTCTGGGAGACGCAGCAGCTGGACTATCCGCTGTTGGAGGATTCACTTCCGCCCTACGAGCCGCGCGGCTGCCAGCGCGGGATCTCCTACTCCTGGTACCTGTACAGCCCGTTGCGCATCAAATACCCGCTGATCCGCGGTGCGCTGATCGATGCGTACTTGAAAGAGAAGCGCGCCGTTGGTGGCGATCCGCTCAAGGCCTGGGAGAATCTCCAAAAAGATCCCAAGAAGCGTGCTGCCTATCAGAAGGCTCGGGGCAAGGGAGGCTTCCGGCGCGCCAACTGGGACACCGTCCTGGAGCTGATGGCGGCAGCCAACATCAGCACTGCAAAGAAGTACGGTCCGGACCGCGTGTTCGGCTTCTCGCCGATCCCGGCGATGAGCATGCTGAGCTACGCGGCCGGCGCGCGCTTCCTACAGCTGTTCGGCGGAGCGAATCTGAGCTTCTACGATTGGTACTGCGACCTGCCGACCGCGTTCCCAGAGATCTGGGGCGAGCAAACCGACGTTTGCGAGAGTGCAGATTGGTACAACTCCAAGATGATCGCGGACATGGGTGCGTGTTTGAACATGACGCGTACTCCGGATTGCCACTTCTTCGCTGAAGCCCGGCACAACGGCACGAAGGCGGTCGTGTTCTCTCCAGACTTCTCGCAGGTCTGCAAGTACGCCGACCAGTGGGTGCCACTGCACGCGGGCAGCGACGGTGCATTCTGGATGGCGGTGTCGCACGTCATTCTCAAGGAGTTCCACCACGAGAAGCAAACCCCCTGGTTCATCGACTACGTGAAGCAGTACACGGACAGCCCGAGCTTGGTGAAGCTGGAAAAGAGTGGAGACAACTACATCCCCGGGCGCCTGCTGCGAGCCAACGAGATCGCCAACTGGAAAGACATCGAAAACGGTGACTGGAAGTTTGTCTACATCGACGAAGACTCCAACGAACTCGTTGTCCCCAAGGGCGCCATTGGCCATCGCTGGGACAAGGACGGCGGCAAGTGGAACCTGAAGCTCGAAAACGCCGTCAACGACAAGTCCTACAACCCGACGTTGACCCTGCTGACGAATCGTGACGAGACGTTGCCGACAGAGTTCACGGAATTCGGTCTCGACAAGAAGGCCGTACGCAACGTTCCCGTGCGCTACATAGAAACGACATCGGGCAAAGTCGCCGTCACCACCGTTTACGATTTGGTGATGGCGCAATACGGAGTCAGCCGCGGCCTTCCCGGTGACTACCCCGAAGACTACACCGACAAGGACGCCGCATACACGCCGGCGTGGCAAGAGATCTTCACCGGTGTGGATTCGAAGACAGTGCTCCAGTTCGCGCGCGAGTGGGCCAATACCGCCGCGACGACGAAGGGCAAGTGCATGATCATCATTGGCGCTGGTATCAACCACTGGTACCACGCAAACCTGATGTACCGGGCCGGCGCGATGGCGCTCATGCTGTCCGGTTGCGTCGGGCGCAATGGCGGCGGCTTGAACCACTACGTGGGCCAAGAGAAGCTCGCGCCGTCGGACTCATGGGGATCCATCGCCTTCGCGAAGGATTGGCATGCGGCATCCCGGCTGCAGCAAGCCCCACTCTGGCACTACATCAACACCTGCCAGTTTCGCTACGACGGGCAGTTCTCTCGGTACAACGCGGTGCCGAAGAACGATTGGACCAAGATGCACACCGCGGACACCATCGCCCGCTCCGTGCGCATGGGTTGGATGCCCTACTACCCGCAGTTCAAACAGAATCCCCTCGAGCTCTGTGCGGAAGCCCAGAAGACGGGTGCAGGCACCGACGACGAGATCAAGCAGTACGTCGTTGACAAGCTAAAGAGCAAGAAGCTCGAGTACTCCGTCACTGACCCTGACGCGGAGGAGAACTTTCCGCGCATTTGGTACATCTGGCGCGGCAACGCGATCATGGGCAGCATGAAGGGCCACGAATACGCCCTGAAGCACTACCTGGGTACCCACTCCAACGCCATCGGCAAGGACTCAGACGAGCATCCGGAAGAAGTGAAGTGGCACGAAGTGGCGCCCACCGGAAAGATGGATCTGGTTGTTGATCTGAACTTCCGCATGGACTCGTCGGCCCTGTACTCCGACATCGTTCTGCCGGCGGCGTCTTGGTACGAAAAGGCCGACCTCAACAGCACCGACTTGCATTCCTTCATCCACCCGCTCTCCCAAGCCGTGGCGCCCGTCTGGGAGTCCAAGAGCGACTGGGAGATCTTCAAGGCACTCGCGCTGGCCACCTCTGAGATGGCCAAAGAGTACATGTCGGAGCCCGTGAAAGACATCGTCGCCGCGCCGCTGTCACACGATTCTGCCGACGAAATCACACAGCATACGATCAAGGACTGGTACCGCGGCGAGTGCGAGCCCATTCCGGGTAAGACCATGCACAAGCTGGCCGTGGTCGAGCGCGACTACACCAAGCTGTACGAAAAGTACATCGCCCTCGGCGAGAACGTACGCAGCAAGGGACTGGGCGCGCACGGCGTCCACTACCAATGCGAAAAAGAATACGACCAGTTGATCGAGTCGAACCACTTCCCCGTCGAGAAGGTCGACGGCAAGGTGCTGCCGTCCCTGCGTGAAGACTCGTGGGCTGCGAACGTGATTCTTCATCTGTCCACGCTCACAAACGGCAAACTCACCAAGCGTGCCTACGGCAACATGGAGAAGAAGACCGGACTCGAACTGACCGACTTGGCGGCGGGAAGCGAGGATGTGCTGTACACCTACGCAGATCTGCAAGCACAGCCGCGCCGCTACAACACCTCGCCCCTTTGGTCGGGCTTGATGAACGACGGACGGGCCTACGCGGCATACACGTACAACTACGACAAGAAGGTGCCCTGGCGCACGCTGACCGGCCGGCAGCACTTCTACCTGGATCACGAGTTGTACCTCGCCTACGGCGAGAACCTGCCGACCTACAAACCGAGTCCAAAGCCGCAGGCCTACGGTGATCTGAAAGAGACGCTGAAGGGTGGTGAAGCGCTCACCCTCAATTGCCTGACGCCCCACGGGAAGTGGCACATCCATTCAACGTACATGGAGAATCACCGCATGCTCACGCTGTCGCGTGGCTGCGAACCCTGTTGGCTCAGCGAGCAAGACGCCGAAGAGCTAGGCATTCAAGACAACGACTGGGTCGAGGTCTACAACGATCACGGCGTCTACTGCACTCGGGCGTGCGTCAGTGCGCGCATCCCGCGGGGCGTATGCATCGTGTACCACGTGCCTGAACGTACGGTTGGCATTCCAAAGTCTCAGGTGCGGGGCAACCGTCGCGCGGGTGGACACAACAGCTTCACGCGCATTCATCTCAAACCGAATTACCTCAGCGGTGGCTACGGGCAGTTTTCGTATCACTTCAATTACTGGGGGCCCATCGCGCCGCAGCGCGACACGCATGTGACCATCAAGCGCATGGACAAAGTCGTTTTCTGAGAGACCACCGGAGGAAACCAAGATGGATATCAGAGCCCAAATCTCAATGGTCTTTCACCTGGACAAGTGCATCGGGTGTCACACCTGCTCCGTCGCTTGCAAGAACATTTGGACCGATCGCAAGGGCGTCGAGTACCAGTGGTGGAACAACGTAGAAACCAAGCCAGGCACTGGCTATCCCAGCAAGTGGGAAGACCAGGACATCTACCGGGGCGGGTGGGAACGGGGATCCGACGGAAAGATCCACTTGAAGGGCGCTGGCAAGAAGAAGGGGCTGGCGAACATCTTCCACAACCCCAGCTTCCCAACCGTTGAGGACTATTACGAGCCGTTCACCTACGACTACCTCAATCTAATTGAAGCGCCCGCTGGTGATGATCAGCCCACCGCACGGCCGGTTTCGCTCATCACCGGGGAACCGATGGACGTGAAGATGGGGCCGAACTGGGACGACGACTTGTCCGGCACGCCGGACTTCGCGCGCAACGATCCCAACATGAAGGGCCTCACGCCGGCGGAGCAAGCGGCGATGTTCCAGCTCGAGCGCATGGCCTTTTTCTACCTGCCCCGCATCTGCAACCATTGTCTGAACCCCGGCTGTGTCGCGAGCTGTCCTTCTGGCGCGATCTACAAGCGCGGCGAAGATGGAGTCGTGCTGATCAACCAGCAGGTGTGCCGAGCCTGGCGCATGTGCGTCACGGCGTGCCCTTACAAGAAGTCCTATTACAACTGGCACACGGGCAAGAGCGAGAAGTGCATTCTATGCTTCCCGCGCATCGAAGCCGGGTACGCGCCTGCTTGCATGCACTCGTGCGTGGGCCGCATCCGCTATCTCGGCGTCATGCTGTACGACGCGGACGAGATCGAGCGCATTGCCTCACTCCCGGAGAAGGACCTCATCGAGGGGCAGTTGAACATGATCAAGGATCCCTTCGACCCCGAGGTGATCAAAGCGGCGAAGGCCAACGGCGTGCCGGACTCGACCATCAAGGCGGCGCAAACCTCCCCCACTTACAAGTTCGTAAAGACGTGGGGCATGGCTCTGCCGCTGCATCCGGAGTTCCGCACGCTCCCCATGCTCTTCTACGTTCCCCCACTCTTGCCGGTGATGGCCTCCGTTACGCAGACCGACGGCGCCCAGAAGGAAAACCTGAACGACATCGCCAAGACCTGGACCGACAATTGGCTCTATGACACGAGCACGGAAGACCTGTGGGGCACCGTCGAACAAGCGCGCTTTCCACTGAAGTACATGGCGAATCTGTTCAGCGCCGGGGATGAAAGTCTGATGGCGGACAAGCTCAAGAAGCTCATGGCGGTTCGCATCTACCGACGCTGGAAGACTGTCGGCGACATCGATGAGGCCAAGATGAAGAAGGCGTTAGCCGACACCAACCTCACCCAAGAATCAGCCGAAGATATCTACTACCTGACCAGCCTCGCCAAGTTTGACGATCGTTTCAACATACCCCCGGCGCATCGCGAACAAGCAATCGAGATGCTTGAGTTCACCGGGGATGTGAAAGGCTCGGTCGGATTCGGGTTCCGCGAAAAGCCGGAGCGAGGTTCGTGATGGATCCAGCAGCCTACCAGCAGCTCGCTGCGGTCTTTGAGCATCCATCTGTGAGCTTCGGAGAAACAGTCGCCACCGCCACGGACACACTACGCGGCCCATACCCGCGTGCCGCGGCCTGCATGGAGGAGTTTCAGGCTCTCGTGCCAAACGATGACCTGATCGCGATGCAGGAATTGCACACACGCACCTTTGATGTGCAAGCCATCACCACCCTCGACATCGGCTACACTTTGTTCGGCGAGGACTACAAACGCGGTGCACTGCTCGCGAACCTGAGCGCTGAACACAAGAAGGCCGACAACGACTGCGGCGCAGAGCTTGGCGACCATTTGACCAACCTCTTACGACTTCTGCCCAAGATTGCGGATGAGGAGCTTCGGACGGAGTTGGTCCAGGTCATCTTAGCACCTGCTCTTCGACAGATGATTCGCGACTTCGAACCGGCGCGCGTCACGAAAAAGGAAGAACTGTACAAGAAGCACCACAAGACGCTGATTGAGCACGCGCCGACCGACCTTAGGTTCGCATACTGTCGCGCGCTAGAAGCACTCTACGAAGTTCTCCGCACCGACTTCTCGCTGCGCGTCGGTCTGCCGCTCGAGCAGGCTTCGGCATTTGAGCGGGGCGTCGAGGTCGAGCTAGGGATTGAAGACAACCCCGCGCCTTGCGCGCCAACCTGAGAGTATCGACATGGAAATGCCCAACGTATTTCTCTTCATCGGTTTGCCGTACATCGCCATGGTGGTGTTCTTGATTGGCACCATCCAGCGCTATCGGAACAAAGGGTTCAAGGTCTCGTCGCTGTCATCACAGTTCCTCGAGGGCAAGCAGCTTTTCTGGGGCGTGATTCCCTTCCACATCGGGATCTTGGTGGCGTTCTTCGGGCACCTGATTGCGTTCCTGCTTCCCGAGGGCACGCTGCTCTGGAACGCAAATCCGGTGCGCCTCATCGCCCTAGAGATCACGGGCTTTGCCTTCGGGCTGAGCGTCCTGGTCGGACTCCTGGGCCTGATGATCCGCCGCCTGACCAACCCTCGGGTGAAGATGGTCACCACCAAGATGGACCTCGTCTTGGAGTTCTTACTGCTCGCTCAGACATGCCTCGGGCTCTACATCGCGTTTGGGCACCGCTGGGGTTCAAGCTGGTTTGCAGCGGACCTGTCGCCGTATCTGTGGTCGCTCTTCAAGCTCAGCCCCGAAATCGGCGCGGTGAGTGCGATGCCGCTCGTGATTCAGCTGCACATCATTGGGGCCTTCATCCTGTTAGGGATCTTCCCCTTCACGCGGCTGATTCACATGTTGGTGGCGCCGCTGCACTACATCACTCGCCCCTACCAGCGCGTGATGTGGAACTACGACCGGAACAAAGTGCGCAGCGCCAATTCTCCGTGGACGCATACGCGACCACGGAACAACTGACAGAACACCCTGTTGTCTAGCTAGTGGACGCGCTACCGAATTCGACGTCGCACAAGACGCTGTTCCTCAATACTACCGCGTTCACGATCTGCTTCGCAGTATGGATGCTGAACGGCGTCCTGGTGACGTTCCTGGCGGCAAACGAGGTATTCGATTGGGGCCCAGTTGAGGTCGGCTGGCTGATGGGGATCCCGGTGCTGACCGGGGCCATTTTTCGCCTACCGGCCGGGGTCCTCACGGACAAGTACGGCGGCAAACCCATTTTTGGCGCGCTGCTGTTGCTCTGTGCCGTCCCAATGTTCCTGCTTTCGTACGCGAACAGCTTCTGGCAGTTCGCCCTGTGCAGTTTCGGTTTCGGATTCGCTGGAACGGGATTCTCCATCGGCATCGCCTATACGTCTGTCTGGTACCCCAGAAAGAATCAGGGCTTTGCGCTGGGTATTTTCGGCGCGGGCAATGCGGGCGCCGCCGCCACCACCCTTGTCGCGCCCAGCCTGCTGCTCAAGTGGACCAACGGTGGCCACGATCTCGACGCTTGGCGACGGCTTCCCGTTGCTTATGCGGTGCTGCTGCTCGTCACGGGCGCGCTCTTCCTTCTGCTTTCCACCAACAAACGTCCGGATGCCCCGGCTCGGAGCGTCGCCAAGATGCTCGAACCGCTCAAGAGCGTGCGCGTCTGGCGCTTCGGCTTGTACTACTTCCTGGTCTTCGGTTGCTTCGTAGCGTTTTCGCAGTGGCTGGTGCCCTACTTCGTGAATGTCTACCAGATGAGCCTGGTAACCGCCGGCCTTCTGGCCGCGCTCTTCAGCTTTCCCTCTGGCATCATCCGTGCGCTAGGCGGCTGGATGAGCGACAAATGGGGCGCCCGCAAGGTGATGCTCTACGTGTTGTGGGCGTCTTGCCTGATCAGCCTCGCCCTGATCGTTCCCCGAATGGAGGTATTCTCGCCGGGCAGGGGCGTCATGGCGCTGATGCCCGGAGAGGTCACAGCGGTGTCCCCCACCTCCGTCAAAGTCGGCGAGAAAAGCTACGCCCTGACGCAGAGCCCTGGGACCCTAAAGAAGCCGGAACGCGATCTCGTTGTGTTTCCGACCAAAGAGATGTGGCAGGAACCCGTAGTCAAGGTAGGGGACCCCGTAGAGAAGCGGCAGTTGCTTGCCCGCGGGGTGACGCGCATCTTCTTCCAGGCCAACGTCTGGATCTTTGCCGCTCTGGTGATCGCCTTGGGCTCGATCTGGGGGATCGGCAAAGCAGCCGTTTACAAGTACATCCCTGACTACTTCCCGACCCAAGTGGGCGTGGTTGGCGGAATGGTCGGCGTGCTTGGCGGCTTGGGAGGCTTTTTCTGCCCAATTCTTTTCGGCTACCTGCTCGAAGGCACCGGGCTTTGGACCAGTTGCTGGATGTTGATGTTTGGCGTCTCGCTGGTTTGTCTGATGTGGCTGCAACGGGTGGTCAGGCGAATGACGGCCAAAGCAGCACCGCACATCACCGACGACTTTGAGGAACCCGTAGCCGCGCTTCACAAGATGACCGGCCCGCAGAACGAACGCAACGCTTCGTCCTAACAGCCCCTAGCGGAGACCACCATGTCAGCAAACATAGAAAAATGGGACGTCGAAGACGAAAAGTTCTGGGAGAGCACCGGCAAACGGATCGCGAGTCGGAACCTATGGATCTCGATTCCGAGTCTGCTTTGCGGGTTCGCGATCTGGATCTACTGGGGAATCATCACCGTCCAGATGCTCAACCTGGGTTTCCCCTTCACCCAGGCCGAGCTCTTCACGTTGATGAGCATTGCGGGCCTCAGCGGCGCGACCCTGCGCATTCCGAGCACCTTCCTCATTCGGATCGCCGGCGGACGAAACACGATCTTCTTCACGACCGCGCTGCTGATGCTCCCAGCAATCGGGACTGGTTTCGCACTCAAGGACATCAACACGCCCCTCTGGGTTTATCAGTTGTTGGCATTGCTTTCAGGCTTTGGCGGCGGGAACTTCGCATCGTCGATGTCCAACATCAGCTTCTTCTTCCCGAAGAAAGTCCAGGGCACGTCCCTCGGTCTGAACGCCGGTCTCGGGAACATGGGCGTCACGACGATGCAGGTACTGGTGCCGCTCGTGATGACCGTCGGCATGTTCGGTGGCACTTCGATGACGCTCAAGAGCTCGAGCGGCACTCTCATCGGTAAAATTCCTGCGGGCACCGAGACGTACATTCACAACGCCGGCTTCGTGTGGCTGCTGCTTTTGATCCCACTGGCTTTCGCTGGCTGGTTCGGCATGAACAACATCAAGTCGCCGACGGTGACGCCGGATCCAGGAAGCCCCATCGGAGCGTTCATCAAGATCAGCGGTTTGATCTTAATCGGTCTGGTGATGGCCGGTGCGGGCCTATACGTCATGATTCCAAAACCCGCCGGGCTGGGACTCGTCAGCAAGTGGATCGTCTTGCCCGCGGTGATCGCGGGAACGGTCCTGGCAATGCGCTATCTGACGACCGGCGCTCTACAGGAGAACCTGAAACGCCAGTACAAGATCTTCAATGACAAACACACCTGGGCGATGACGGTCATCTATACAATGACCTTCGGATCGTTCATCGGCTATTCTGCCGCGTTCGCACTTTCCATCAAGATTATTTTCGGCTTCAAGCACGTGATGGTGGACGGCGTGATGACGCACGATATCGCGAATCCGAACGGGCCCAGCGCCTTGATGTACGCTTGGATGGGCCCCTTCATCGGCGCGATCGTTCGACCTATTGGCGGCAAGATTTCCGATAAGCTTGGCGGCGCGCGCGTGACACACTGGGTCAGCGCCGTGATGATCGCGGCGGCACTGGGCGTCGCTTTCTACATGAACAAGGCCTATCAAGCTGAAGCCCCAGAACAGTACTTCTGGCCCTTCTTTGGGTTGTTCATCTTGCTTTTCTTTGCCTCCGGCGTCGGTAACGGCTCGACCTTCCGCACCATCGCCATGGTCTTCAATGAAGAGCAGGCGGGCCCCGTGCTGGGTTGGACCTCCGCCGTCGCCGCCTACGGCGCCTTCATCATTCCTCAAGTCTTCGGCGAGCAAATCAAGGCAACCACCCCCCAATACGCCCTGTACGGCTTCGCTATCTTCTACGCAATCTGCCTGGCGCTGAACTGGTGGTTCTATCTGCGGCCCAACGCCTACGTGAAGAACCCCTGAGGTCCGTTCGGAGACAACGTTGCACTCAGCAAAGCTCTTGGGCGACGCGGCGCTGATAGTCGACTTGGAGCTCTCGAGCGTCCGACGGACGCCCGAGAGCGTGCAATAGGTCGCACAGCGTCGTGAGGATGTCTTCCCGGTAGGGCGCAAGGCGGAGGGCTCGACGGAGACTGGTCACCGCCTCCTCGCCGGCACCCCGACGCGCATGCATTTGTGAAAGACGCTCCAACACCCGCAGATGAAGCTCCGAGAACTCCCGGCGCTCATCTTCGCACCACTCGGCGTAGGGGTCGTCCTCGAACAAGCCACCGCCGTAGAGGTCCACGGCGGCTTCAAGGGAGGCGAGTGCTTCGGCTTCCGCATCGGCGCCCGCCCGCAGACCTTTGTTCGCCAAGGCCCTAAAACTGACCAAGTCGATTTCAAGCGGTGCGTCCAGATCCAGGTAGTACAGCTCGCCTCGATTCTTCACGTAGATCCACTCTCGCTCGGTTCGGAGTGGTTCAATCACGGAGCGCAGCGCGTGCACGACACCGTGGAGTCGATTTGCGCCACTCTTGGCGTCCGCGTCAGGCCACAGCTGATCGATGAGGTAGTCACGGGTCAGCGGCGTACCCGCTTTGAGCGCCAGTAGCTTCAGGAGCGCCAAGGATTTGCTCCGGGGAAACGCCCCGGCAGCGATTGCGCGGCCACCTTGGTACATCGCAAACGGACCCAGACATTTCAGCGTCAAAACGCTTTGTTGCGGCGTTGGCTCGCTGCTGGCTCCGTCGACGCCCACCCCGTCCACCCTGAAGCCCGCGTGGTGCGCCTCGATGCGCAACGCAACCTGATGCGCCATTGCCAAGAGCGGCACTAGCGGCACGGTTTCTTCCTCGGCGAAGTCAGAGCCGAGGTCGAGAGTGATGAGGCCATGGAAGCGGCCGTGCGCGCTGATGGGCAGGCAGCACGGGCTATCAACACGCATGGGCAGGCCGCGCCGACAGGGAACGGGCCACGAGCGCCGACCTCTTCCGGCCGCCACTGCGTGGCCTTCGAGCAAAGAGGGACAGCTCTGCCACTCGCCCGCTTCCGCGTGGGCACACAAAAGCCCTCCGGGTCCCGTGGATATCACCTGAGCCGGCAGGCCAGTCGCTGGATCCACCAGAGCGAGCGTCCCGTGTGTGGATTTCGCGAAACGCGTGACAGCCAGTAGCAATGCGCGCAGCAGCTGGGGTGAGACACCTTCGTGGGCTGACCCCGTGTCATGCACACCTTCGCGCAGTGAGGCCAGCCCCGCCCGAATGGCACTGGATATTGGCGCTGCCGCGCGTTCTAGAAGCTCCACGGCGTCGTCGGCCGGAAAGTTGGGATCACGCGAGAGCAGGTGAATCGAACCGAGTGGACCCTGCGGCGCCAAGAGCGGGGCGCAAGCGTAGGAAGAGATCCCAATGCGCTGAACGCTCGGACGCAAGTAGAGCTCGTCGCGTTCGACATCGCGCCGCACGAGCTTCTCGCCCGTAGCGGCGACAATTCCAGGGTAGCCAAGGTTGCCTTGGAAGCGAGTGCGGGACGTGAGCGCCGCGCCATCGGGTCCTGCCCAAACCGCGAGCAAGGAATCTCCACCGCCCGGCTCCCGCAGGAACAGCTCGCAATCATCTGCGCCGGTCGCAATCAAGAGGGCGTTTAGGGCTCGCTTTAGACTCGGCAGCAGGTCATCGGGCGAAACCAGCGTTGTCACCTCTGCGACGATCGCTGAGGTGTCGAACCGCGGACACTCCTGCGCTGCGCGAATGTTGCGGCTCACGCTCTCGATCAAGTCATGGTTGTCGAACGGCTTCGTCACGTAGTCAGCCGCACCTCGCTTCATCGCGTCGACGGCCGCGTCGATGCTGCCGTGAGCCGTGATCACGATGACTGTCGTACGCGGCCAGCGCTCCTTCACCACCTGCAAGAGCTCCATGCCGTCCATTTTTGGCATGCGCACATCTGTCAGCAACAGGTCGAAGCTTGCGCGCTCCAACTCCTTGATGGCGCTTCGCGCCGAGTACGCGACGCTCACCGTGAACGACGCCTCACTGAGCAACATCGCAATTCCGTCAGCAAGGTCGCGGTTGTCGTCGACCACGAGTACGCGCGAGTCGTTCACGTTTCTACCTCGGGTGCTCGCGCATCGGCATCGCTTGTGGCCGGCAAGAAGATCCGAAACGTCGTGCCTGAGTTCGGTCGACTCTCAACCGTCATGCGCCCAGCATGGCTTTTCACGATGTTGTCTGCAACGGACAAGCCGAGGCCGGTTCCACCGTCTTTGGTGGAAAAGAAAGGCTGAAAGACCCGATCGAGGTGTTCTTTTGCGATTCCTGGCCCGTTGTCGCTCACTTCCACTACGTGGGCCGTGGTGCCGCCGTCTTGCGTTTCGTACGCGCGGATCCGAACCTCGCCTCCGCTCGGAAGCGCCTCTACCGCGTTGAGGGCGAGGTTGAGCAGCGCTTGCCGGATTTGCTCCGCATCGCACTGAGTCCACAGGGGAACGTCGTGACCCAGCGCCTCACTCCGCAGAGTGACTCCACCTTTGTCGGCGAGGGGTCGTACCGAATCGAGTAGCTCGCTGCACAGCACCCGCAGGTCGATTCTCCGCCGCTCCGGTCGCCGCGGGCGTGCAAGCTCCAGAAGCTGTTCGGTGATCCTGCCGCAGCTATCCGCGTTGCGTTTGATCACTTCCAAGTTCCTACGAACGGGGCTGTCCTGATCCACCTTCTCAAGTGCGTGCTGGCAGTAGAGAGACACGACACCGATAGGATTGTTGATTTCGTGAGCAACCGCAGCGGCCAACTTGCCCACCACGTTCATCCTTTCTTCGTGCATGAAGTGCTTTTCTAGTAGCAGCCGCTTGCTGATGTCGCGCATCACTACGACGAGACCGATGGCCTCGCCACGCGGCGACCGCACCGTCGAAAATGTCGCCTCCAGCGTGCGGCCTTCCAGTTCCAGGGGTGACTCGACATGTGCCGCGCGCTGGTCCCGCAGTTCTAAGAAACGCGCGGCGAGGCTCTGTTCAGACAGCGGGCTCGAGAGCGATCCCCAGCCGCGGGCCCCACGAAGCTCTTGCGCACTTTTGTTACTCAATTGCACGTTTCCGTTGCCGTCCGCAAAAAGAACGGCCTCTCCCATGCCGTTCACGATTGCGTGCAGCCGAGCTCGCTCCAACTCGATCTCCCCCTGGGTGAATGCCAGCCGCTCCTTCTCACGCGACAGAGTTTCTAAGTTGGCGGCCAATCGACGGCGACTTTGGAGAAGTCGAAGCGTCAGAAAACGTGAGAACGCCGACGCCGCGGCCAGGGTTAGGACCAGGCCCGCTAGCACCGCTGCCGCGTGGGTATTGAGGGAAGTCGACGTGCAGACTGCGCCATCGAGGCGCAGGCAGTAGTGGCGAAGCACGCCCATTCCTTCGCCGACTACAATGACCGAGGCCAGTAGGATCACAAGCCACAAGGTTGCGGTCGCAGCGCGAGGTCGCAGCGCGATGTTCGCGTTGACCACGTGCAGCACGAACAAAGACAGAAACGGGTTTTCGACCCCCCCAGAGAAGTGCACAAGCAAAGCCAGCGCCGTGCAGTCCACGATGATTTGAGATGCCGGATGGCGAAACCCAGTGTGGCTCTTGCCCCGATCAAGGCTGAGCGCCAGATTGTAAAAAAAGAGAGCTGCTGTGGTTGCTCCGAGCGGCAGTAGCGAACGGGGGGGCAGTTGCTCGAAGAGCCATGCCGAAGCTACTACCGTGGCGACGCCCGCAAGTGCCATCCAACGGAGTCGCACCAGCCACGCAATGAGTTCATCAGGAACCTCCCGCGAAGTATCCTTGGCATCGACGGAAACTCTCGAGGACACGTCTCAATTCTATCAGCTCGTCGGCTGTCCGTCCGCGAGAGTCCAATCGGCGCTTGAGTCGGTTGTACGACTTCACCTTCGCCGACTGGGCGTTACATGCGGTCGAATTCGGCGGTCGTGATGTGTTGATGCGCCAAAGAGAACACCACGTGGTCTTCGCGAAAGATGTGCAGGCGCAAGAGCTCCGCCAGTTCGATGCCTTGTCCCACGGCGGCATCGAACACCATCTTGCGCGATTTTTCATCGGGCAATCGACTGGCAACGCCAAAGAGATTGAAAGTAAGCGCGCCCAGCTGCAAGATCTGATCGTGGTCGTCTTCTAGCGCATCGACGGCCGTAGTTGGTGTGGGGCCTTTGCTGTGCTCGCCCGCAGCCAAGAGTCGCTCCGCCAGAAGAGGGAATAGGACTTTCTCCTCCCGTCGGTTGTGCGGAAACACGTCTTCGTCCAAGCAGCGAAAGAACTCTCGAATGGTCGCGTCCGCGGCGTGGTCGAGACCGTCGGTCTTCATCTTGTCCAAGGCTGCTCTGAACTCGGCCAAGACCTTGCTGAAAGCGTCGTGCTCGTCGCGATACGCTTGCATCACCGGGTGCATCGCCTCGTAGGGCACGCCTTGACTTTCACCGGGGGGGTCATACGCATCGGGCGGCGCCATGGGTGACATGCCGTTGTCGTCGAATCCTCTGTCGACTTCGCGCTGGATTGGGTCGTCCTTCTTGCGCAGCTTGATCAGGCTCATGACGCCGTTTTCGCACACTTGTTCCGACGAGCCTAGCCCGATGGAGGACTGGCCCGGTCCGCCTGACAAGTCACTGCGCGCTCGAGGCGCCTCCGGCGGGGGCGTCGCCGTGGTGTTCGTCCGCAAACGCGCCCTCTGGCTCGTGCAGGAATAGAAGGCAGTAGACCAGGCTGAACGCCGCTCCGCCAGCGATGATGAAGAAAAACGTCTTGGCATCCACCAGGGAGAAGACCACCAGGTACACCACGGCTCCCACGTTGCCATACGCGCCCGCCATACCTGCGATTTGCCCGGTTTGTCTGGGATTTATCATGGGGATGATCGCGAAGGTCGCGCCTTCGGCGCCTTGTACGAACATCGAGCAAACGATGGTGATGACCACGGCGACAACGAGCCACCATATGCCGTCGAACGTGGGAACGATGGTCTGTACGCCCTCGACGACCGGGCCGTAGCTACCGATGAACGCCATGCCCAGGAAACCGAGAGTGATTCCTAGCATGTAGACGAGCATGGTGCGTTTCCGATTCTTCATGTGGTCGGACAGCCAACCCCCTAACGGTCTTGCGAACAGATTGACGAACGCGAACGACGATGCGATCAGTCCCGCCAGCGTCGCCGTCATGATGACGTTGCCGTCCGCTCCCGCCAGATCTCGAAAAGTCATTTCGAAGAACATCGGCAGCATGCTCACGACAGCGAGCTCGGCGCCGAAGTTGGCGAAGTACGTGCTGTTCAGCGCAGCAACGCTGCCCCATGAGTACTTCTCTGAATCGGAATAGCCGCGGCGCAAGGGCGCAAGGTTCACTTGGAGCGTGCGCGCCACGTGGGCGGCGAAGAGCAGCGCCAGCGCGACGTAGATCGCGTACAGCAACCACCCAGGGATCAGCGATTCCCCGGCGACCTTCACGTTCGAGATGCGCCAAGCAAGAACACCCATCGCTCCCACTAGCGGGAAGGACCACACCACATACTGAGCGAGGTCGCCCCAGCTGGTGACCGTCATCGGGTCGGCCTTTGCCGCCTTGGCGATGGTGCGCCCCTCGGGATTGTCTTTGACGAGGAACAGATAGAGGACGCCATAGACCAAAGACACCAAGGCGTTTACCGCCAGCGCGTAGCGCCAGGCATTTTCACCGAAGCCCAGGCTGTCCTTGAACAACCCGATGGCGATCCACGGCAGCGTCATGGCGGCCCACGCAGAGCCGAAGTTGCCCCAGCCTGCGTAGAATCCCTCGGCGCGCCCAACCATGGCGGGAGGGAACCAGTTGGCAACCATCTTAATCCCGATCACGAAGCCCGCGCCGATCGAACCGAGTACCAGGCGTGCGATCAAGAGCTGTACGAAGCTGTTCCCGAAAGCAAACGCCAACGCGGGAATACTCATGCTGATCATCAAACCGGAGAACGTGACTCGCGGTCCGTACTTGTCCACCAATGCTCCGACCAGGATGCGCGCCGGGATCGTGAGCGCAACGTTGGATATTGCCAGGATCTTGATGTGCTCGCGCGTCAGCCAGTCGACGCTTTGCAGCATCGTCGTTGCCAACGGAGCCATGTTGAACCACACGTAGAACGTGATGAAGAACGCAATCCAGGTCCAATGCAGGACGCGAATTCGTTCCTGACCGAAATCTACTAGCTCGGGCTTTTTCACTGGGAGGTTCTCCTGTTTTGCGAGTGCGCCGTCGCCCGATTTTTCCGTTTGCGCACGGTCTTCCGGCGACCCCACCCAGAGCGCACAATTTTCTCGAATACCGCCAAGTGCGGGTACCTAGGCGCGCGACAACGCAAGCTGCGTGCCGACTCGCAATCGGAGTCGTGAGCTGTAAGCGGCTTGTAAGTGGGAGGGAGCGCGCACTCGACGGAGTGCCCGCGAAAGGCGAGGCGTCGGCTTCACAGGTCAGAACTGCGCTGCATCGCGGCAAGGATTGCGTCGCGTGTCGCGCAGCTCAGCGGTTCGGACGCGCTCTGAGAAGTGGTCGCCTCGCGCCGTGCGCTAGAGGTGCCCCATTGGTCGGGCGCGCCTCCTCGGTCAGGCTGTGACTGATCGTGGTGCGACCGGCGATCTCTCTTCCCACCGCCCCGCACAACGCTGGCTGGGACAGGGCGCCGGCTGAATGGCTCCCAGGTTTGAGTCAGTACAAATAAATAGTTGCACTATGCAAAGACTGAGTTATACAGTGATTGAGCAGTTCAACCAAAGGAGCTCAAAATCATGTCGAATTCACCTTGTTGTGCCCCCTCTTGCTGTGGTCCCGAGGGGGCCGCGCCCCGCATCGACGACAGCGCGGACGGCATTCGCGAGCAGGTTCGGTCCCAATATGCGGGGGTTGCCACCCGCGAGGGCTCTGGTCGGGAAAAGGGTGTGTCCCTCGCCCTGGGCTACAGCGAAGCCGAACTGGGAAACGCTCCGGAGGACGCCAACCTCGGCGTTGGCTGTGGCAACCCGACGGCGCTCGCCTCGCTCTCTTCGGGCGAGACCGTGCTCGATCTCGGGGCCGGCGCGGGACTGGACGCGTTCATCGCAGCGGAGAAAGTTGGCCCGAGCGGCCAAGTCATCGGCGTGGACATGACGCCTGAGATGCTGGCGCGCGCGCGGGCGAACGCCGTCAAGGCCGGAGTTGCGGACCGCGTGGAATTTCGCGCCGGCGTCATCGAGGACTTGCCAGTCGTTTCCGACAGTGTCGACGTCGTGATCTCCAACTGCGTGATCAACTTGAGTCCCAACAAACCCCAGGTGTTTCGCGAAGCCTATCGCGTGCTGAAGCCCGGAGGGCGTCTGGCGGTGTCCGACATCGCGCTGACCGAGGCGCTGCCAGCGTTGGTCGCTCAGCACGCGGCCCTGTATGCGGCCTGCGTAGGTGGCGCAATGGTCATAGACGACTACATTACGGCCATTGAGCAGGCCGGGTTCAAAGATGTGCGCGTGACTAGCCGTGACGCCAGTGCCATGATCGAAAACTGGATCGACGACCCGATCGTTTCAGAAGTCGTTGCCAGTGTCGGCAAAGAAGAAGTGCTGCGCATTGCCAAAACCGTGCGAAGCTACGCCGTCGAGGCACTCAAGGCATGAAAGACTTCAGCTCGGAACTGATCGCGATATGCAGGATATTCGGCGTTTTCGAGCGTGAGCAAGTCTGCTGCGGCACCGTGACGGTGCCGCAGTGTCTCGTGCTTCAGGCGCTGCGAGACGAAGAACGCGACATCAACGGCCTCGCGGAGCTCTCCCACGTAACGGCCAGTGCCATGACGCGTTTGGTTGACGGCTTGGAGAAGAACGGATGGGTCACGCGCGCCCGCGGCGCCGACGACCGCCGTCGGATTGTCGTGACCCTAACCGAGAGCGGTCGCGCCGAGGCCGAGCGGTTGCATGTCTTGACTGAGCGTAGCGTCGAGGCGGTCCTCAGCAAGATCCCCAAGAACAAGCGCGCGCAAGTGATGGAGTCCGTTCACCTCGTCCGAAAAGCACTCGAAGGTGCCCGAGACACCCTCAAGAACTGCTGCGTCTGAGGGACGTCATGCGCTGCGTCGCGGCGCGATGCTAGCGTGCGGCACATGCTGAGTTGGTCTGCAATCGTCGGCTCGCGCGGGGCCGACACGGCTGGTGTGCTCCACAGCGTTCTGACGCATCTGCGCCAGGTTGGCGTGCAGCCGTGTGGCTTTTACCAGGAGCGGGTCCTTGACGATGCCGGGGAGATCGCGGGATGGGACGTCGTGCGCATCGGGCAGCCTGGGCGCGGCGCGCTCGCGCGACGCAGCCCGGACCCAGATTTGTGCGACTACGGATTTGATCCCGATGCCTTCGCGACCGCCGCCAGCTGGGCGAGCGCTCCCGGCGCGGACTTGGCCGTGGTGGGCGGGCTCGGCAAGCTGGAGGCAGCGGGCAGCGGGCACTGGCCCCTGGTGCAGTGCCTGTTGGAACGTTCCGGCGACGCGAGCGCGCTCTTTTGCATCCGCGACACCAGCCTGACGAGCTTGGCCCTGCGCATGCCCAACCCTGCTGCGTTCGTGCACTTGCCGTGCGACGAGCGCGTGTTGTCTCAGTTCCACGCGGACATGAAGCGGCTCGTGGCCCATGTTTAGACGCGGGGTCAGTCTGCGACGCGGCGAGCTTGTTCAAAGAGCGATCGGGCCTCGGCGTAGTGCGCGGCGTCCGCCAAGTCCTGCGCCAACGCCAGTCGATTATTGATGCTCGGCGTTTCTTGCAAACGGCGGCGCAGGCTGTCGACAGTTGGCGGCTTTCGCAGCGATGCAGTCAGCTTGCGGCGGATCCCAGAAAAAGGCGGGAGCGCGCGAACGCACGAAAATGAAGTATGCGAGTGCGCCACCGGGTACGAGGGCGATGATCCAAAGCCAATGCGTCTCCGCTTTTCGGCGATACGCATCCGCCAACATCCAGGCGTTGAACAGCACAACGGCTAGCCCCAGCAGCCGAACCATGCGAGTCACATACGTTGTTGCGCCTGCGAACGCTAGCCACGAAAGGCAGCAATAACGCGCTGGATCCGCTCGGCGCCGACCATGCCGTGCGATCGGGACCGGTGGGCGTGCACTTCGACGCAGCGCGGAGGGGCAGGCTGGCGCTCCGCCAACCTCGCCCGATGACGGCCATTCTAGAATACCCAAGAAGGCATGCTGCGTTGGGTCAGAAGCGAGTGCACCAATCGGACGCGACGGGCTCTCGCGTGGGGGAGGGGGGCGCGCTCCGCCAAAAGAAGCGCCAACTGCAGGTTCAGTCGTTGCCAAGGGCGCGCTCTTTTGCGCGGCTCGGGCTCGCCGGGTTGGTGCTTTTTCAATGCGGCAGAGCGCCACCAGCGGACAGTCCCGCCCGAAAGCAGCCGAGCATTGCCATCGCACTACCTCCGTCCGGTTCGTCCGCTGGGGCCGCTGGGGCCGCCCCCGGGCGTTGCACCCTGAGCGCTGCGCACGGGGTTCAGAGTTCCCCAGTCAGGCTTTACGCAGGCGAACATATGGCGACCACAGCGTCGAAGGCATGCTGCTCGACAACGTTGTCGTGTCCAAGAGCCGCATCGGCTGCCTGTAGAAGCGTACCTGCGACAACTGCCCCAAAGCCGGCTCGCTACTTCGTGCCGTCGTCTTGGGCCTCGGCTTCGGCGAGCAAAGATTCGACTTCGCGCACATGCTCGGGCTCGAGTTGCGGGACCATCTCGCCGAGGGCGCGGCGCGCCTCAGCAGTGGTGAGCTTTCCTTTTTCGAACTCGAGGCATATCAGGCACATCTCTATGGCATACGGGATCTCGCTCGCCGTGTCGAAACCGCGCCACTTCCGTGACGCCAGAGGGCGCTCGGGGCCGGTGTTTCGGTCGAACACGTACTGCCGGCTCGCTCCCGAGATCACGCCTCGTACCGCCGAGGCCCGGCGTCACTTCAGCCGAAGCTGCCGGATCTTCGTTGAGATCTGCAGGTGCGCGCTGATGCCGGCCACTTCGCCAAGGACTGACTTGACTGCGTCCACGTAGCGGGTGGCGTCGTCTTCGCGATAGGCGACGACTGCGCCCTCCGCGTTAATAGGGATCCCCGCCGCCTTTGAGAGCTGCGCCATTTCTTCAGCGCTGTAGATGCGAACCGCAAACCGAGTATGTGCCTCGATAGCCGTCCGCCACGTGCTCACGGTTTGCCCCAATCCTTGTAGTCCACGCCGACGTCGAGCCCGCCGATCCACTCAACGAACCTACCGACGTCCTCACCGCGAAACGAAGCACCGTGCTGCGGCAAGATCATGTCGATGGCCAGCCCATCGAGGCGGTCTAGCAGCATCCGCACGGCGCGATTGCAAGGCACGTAGCGCTGGTGGAACCCCACCATCTTTTCGATGTGAGCGTCAAAGTCTTCTACGAATAGCGGCTCGCCCACACTTCGTATCGAGGCGCCCACGTCACCGGAAAACAAGATCTTCGCGGCGGGGTCGTAGACCACGAAGTTCCCGGGGGAGTGCAGGAAGTGGGCTGGAATGAGGCGCAACTCAGTCCCGCCAAGGTCGTACGTGTCGCCAGCATCGGCGAGCAACTGAAGCCGGGGCTCCACAGGGAGTGCGAAGTGGGTGACAAAGCGCTCCCATAGCCGGGAAACCAAGACCGTTACGTCTGGCTTCATTTCCATCCAGGAAATCAGACTGCCACACACGTCTGGGTCCTGATGCGACAGGAAGATGGCGTCGATTGCGTCTCGGTTGACGGCTTCGAGCGTGTTGTCGAGCACCCGCGAGAACACGTGATAGCCCCCAGGGTCCAGCAGCATGCCGCGCCCACCATGCACAATCAAAAACTGATTGGAGGCGATGCCCTTCTCGGCTTCCGGATCGCTGGCGCCGAGCCAAATCCAACGGTCCCCGTCACTTTCCCAAACGATCGTTGCTGCATCACTTGCGCTCATACGGTCTCCAGGTTTCTCGCGTCCCCCTTGTTTCGCATACTACGTCCTCCCCCGCGTGCTGGGACCTGATGAAGATCAACAGCGGCGGCAGGGAGCCTTTTCCGTCTCAAGGAACGGCCGGCGCCCGCGATCCTTGAGCCTCGCGCCCGCGGCGCCGCCAGCAGGACGCCCCAGACCGGCTTCACGCCTCGCGCGCGCGCTCGACCCAGCCCACTAGAGCTCGCCCGCCGAACTGGCGACGCAGCCGCCGGTGGCGCCAACGAAACAGCCAGGGCACGATCAGGGCGTAGAGCGCCCCCGCCCCTGGAAGCCGCGGAGACCACGCCAGGCGATCTGTAATGCGCGTACCACTGCTAGTGGGCTCAAGCAGGCGATCGTGGTGCCAAGCCCGCTGCGTGAGCATGCTGGAACGCTCGTTGAATTCGCGCCCCGGGTCGATCGACTCGATCACGACATCGTCGTAATCGACGGGCAAGACTCCCAGGACAAGGAGCCAGCTTCGGAAAAGGCGCTCGCCCAATACGAAACGTTCGTCCGTCAGTGACAGACCGCGCTCTGGCGTCGTCATGCGCAGCCACGGCCGAAGCTCCTGGTTGACGCAATCCATATCGGTGATGAACCGCCACACGTCCATTGTCTGAGCATCGAGCTCAGAGCTGATCTCGAAGTGATAGGGCAGCGCTTCGCTCACGGACCCAGAGCCTAGCGCACTTTCGCGCGTTCCCTGGGCACGGACCAACGGCTGCGTTGCGCAATTGCAGAGGGCTTCCTTGTCCGCATGCTGCAAGCGCTGGCGGGGGAGGCTCGGAAGGCTCTCCCAACCGACTTCGGCGAAGTGGCGTACGTCAGTCCTAGGCGCTGGATTGCATCAAGTCGGCGTATTAGCGTCCGCCCAGAGCATGGCTATTCACGACATTCTAGGCAGTGCATCGCCCCAAGCAGCCGCAACCCTCAAGCCGATCTTGAAAGCAGTCGACGACGGCGTCGAAGTGAACGTCGCCGCGGTCGGTCCACAAAAGAAGAGCGCTGCGCTGGTCGACGCGCTGTGTAGCATCGACGGCCCGCTTCTGGCCCTGCGCGTCGCCGAGCAAAGCCTCAGCGCCTCAGATCTCGAGCGCCTCTCGAAGACCACCTGGTTCGCTGGCGTGCGCGACATCGATCTGCGCGGCAATCGCATCGGGGCGGCGGGGCTTGCGGCATTGGGGCGCGCTACAGAGCTGCGGGCCCTCAACCTTGGCTACATCAAAGTCGGCCCTGGGCTTGCGGAGTTGCCGCCGCTACAAAAACTCGAAACGCTCATGCTCGGCTTCAGCGGCATAGACAACGACTCGCTGCTCACACTCATCGGCTGTGAATTGCCCGCGTTGAAGTGGCTCGATCTGATGGGCCTCGGTCAATTCATCAGCTACGGCGGGTACGCGCGAGCCATCGACCGCGGCGGCCTGGACTACGGTGGCGTAGAGGCGGCCACGATGTCGACCTTCACCAAGAGCGATCTGGCGTCTCGCCTCGAGACTCTCGTCTTGACCCACGCATTCCTCGACAAGCCGACGTGCGCTGCGCTCGCGGCCGGGGCGTGGGGCGCGCTGCACACGTTGGTGCTCAACGAAACGCGGGTTGGCGACAGCGCCGACGCGCTCGTCGGATCGTACCCCGCCCTCAGGCACCTGGAGCGAGATGGCGGCTTCGGCGACGGGCTGGCAAAAGCCTCATTCCTCGAACAGCTCACCGCCCTCGTGATCCCGAAGAGCGCCATGGCACCGAATAGCGTCGATGCCGTCATCGGCGCTGCCAAGAACCTGACCCTGCTCGATCTCACCGGCTGCGATCTGAAGCGGTCGGCGGCGGACGCCCTCGCCGCGTCCACGGCCCCGCTGCGCACGTTGCGCGTCATGAACAACGCGTTGGACGGCGGCGCAGTTGCGTCCTTGGTTTCGGCGCCGTTCCTATCGCAACTCAACCTCCTTGGGCTGAGCGGCAACCGCTTTGGCAGCGAAGGCGCCGCGGCCGTCGCCAACTCGGCTTTTGCGGGCTCGTCCCTCGGGCTCTCGCGTGCGGATCTGGACGACGATGACGCGCGCCCCCTGTGGAGTGCGTCGTACGTACCAAGGCTGCGCCAGTTCTCTCTGGTCGGCAATCGCGTGAGTGACGCCAGCGTCGACGCCATCCTTGGTGCGCCGTTCGAGAACTGCACCCTGGACATGAGCGGCAACGCACTGACGCGACCAGGCTTTCAGAAGCTCGCAAAGGGCTTCAAGGGCAAGGTCACCGGCGAGCGTCGCCAAAATCCGGGTCGTGCCCGCGCGGCGCCAAAGCTCGACGGCTCGCCCCTGTCCCTCGTCCCCGGCGGGCCTGCGGCCCCGGCGCCCGGGTTCGGAAAGACACCGAAGCGGGTCGCTGCGCTGGGCATCAAACTCGGGAAGACCGCCGGCACAACAGGCTGGTTCGTTGGCAAACAGCCAATCGACGCCGCGACGTCCCACGTGATCCTCATCACCAAGACCGGCAAGAAGATCGAGCCAAAACCGCCCATCCTCATCCCCGAACTCCGCGACCCTTTCGCGGTCGTCAACGCGGATCACGACGCGGCCATCGTCTTCGTCTGCGAACTTGGGATCTATGCGGTCAATCTGAAAGATGGCGCCTCCGAGCGCATCGCCGACGCAACCGGGGCCGCGCGCTCCGGGATCGCGTATGCGGACCGCATCGTGCTCGCGCACGGCGACACCATTGCTCCGGCAACGCTCGATCTGTTTTCGCTCACCAAGGGCACGGCGACCCATGCCCATCGCTTGGTGCTCGAGGTGGCACATCGCGCTGTCGGATTGCATCGCTCCGGTCAGGTGCTGTTGGCCGGCCAAAGTGGCTTTGCTCGTGGACCGCTCACATTCTTGTGCGTGGTCGATCAGTCGCTAAAGGTCTTGGGAGCGCTCGGCGACGGTTACACCGTCGTCGGCCCGCCCCTCGACGCGCTGGTCAAGGGCGGCGACGCAGTGTGGGATCTCGAAGGCATCGACGCTGCCCTGGCCGCCGCAACCTGAAGCGCTCTACGCGGCTCCGAAGGTGCGCGCAAAGCGCAGCAACCTTCCGCAACCAGCGCGCATGAAGTGCGAACAGCGTGACCCAGGGGATCGCGCTCCCCCCGTGCCGCTACTTCGTCAGGCCGCAATAGGCTGGAAACGTCGCGGGCAACCCGCCGGCAAAGGGCGACGGTGCCGTGCCGAAGGGGTGCGCCATCAGGAAGTCGAAAGCGACGTCGCGCATGGCCGCCGGTACGCTGTGTCCGTTGGTGTGTTGGCACATCGCCACGAAGTGGCCGCCCTTGGTCAGGCCGTCGAAGTAGCCTTCCGCCAACTTCTGGTAGATGGCCGGCTCACTGCTGCCGCCATGCGACAGCAACGCCGCAAACTTGCCAGTCGGATCTTGGGGCACCGCCGACAGCCCGCCATTCGTGCCAGCCGAATACGCGACGGCGGCGGCCACATAGCCGGAGCGTTTGTAGGCGAAGTGCAGCGTCTGCCAACCGCCGGCGCTCAACCCGGTGGAGTAAATACGGCGCTGATCGATGCCAACCTTCTCGATCGCGCAGGCAACCACTTCGTCCGCCATCAGCACGTCATCCATGTCCCAGTATTCGTCTTCGTCTGCGGCATCGATGTACGGCGCGATCAGCATGCCGCCCATCGCCAGCAACTGCGTGCGTGCGGCGGAACTGATGCCTCCCGCGCCGGGGCTGCCGTGCCAGCCGTGCCAATAGAATACCAAAGGCCCATCCATGGTCTTGGCGGCGTCACTGATCCACAACTTGACCTTGCGCGCGCCCTGCGCGGGCTGGAGCGTGATCTCCGCGCCGGTGAACTCCGGACATTTTCCGACCGGCTTGGGAACGTACTGCGCCTTCGGACTCGACCCCGCGCTGCTTCCGCCGGTGTTGGCCGCGCCGCCAGTGTTTGCCGCGCCGCCGGTGTTTGCCGCGCCGCCGGTGTTTGCCGCGCCGCCGGTGTTCGCGGCGCCCGCGCCTGCACTGCCGCTCACACCCGAGCTGCCACCCGAAGCGCTGCTGCCGCTTCCAGCGCTGCCCGAACTTCCAGCACCTGCGCCCGCGGCGCCCGCGCTGCCACTCGAATCGTCACCCCCGCAGGCCACGACTGAAAGCGAGATCATCAGAGTTAGGAACTTGAACATGGGCGCTTCCTCCAGCCGTCAACACGCTAAGCCTCGCCAATGCCCTGGTCAATCGACGCACGGCAAACAACGCTCCTCGTCAACCGCCCGCGCTCACCAACGCCGCGGCAGCGCAACGGGCAAGAGCTCACCCCGCAGTGCTTCGACGCAGCGAAGGAGGCGCGTTCTGATCCCAAGACCGTCTGTGCCTACGACCCCTTCGGTCACCGGTGACGGTTTTGGTCATGACCCCCGCGGGCGCGGCCCGTGCCTTTACATCACGCACCGCTTGAAAACCCGGGCAGATCGGCTTTCTAGTCGCCCAGTGGCGCATGGCATGTCGCTTGCTGTGTTTCGAAACATGTCGACTTCTAGCTCCATCAGCGCCGCTGGCTTCCTCACCACGACTCGCGCCATCACGACTGCAGCTACTCTCATTCTGCTTTCGGGCTGCGGCGGCGCAGATGACGAGGCAAGCAGCGGTAGCGGAGGCAGCTCGAGTGGCGGTGCGGGCGGTAGCGCTGCGGGTGGTTCGGGCGGCAGTGCTGCCGGCGGATCTGCGGGCGTGTCGAGCGGAGGCGCCACGAACTTGGGGGGCGCAGCGGGCAGCTCGGGAGCAGCCGGTGCTGGCGCAGCAGGTGGAGGAAGCGCGGGAGCGGGCGGAAGCGGCGGCACTGGCGGCACTGGCGGTGCGTCGCCTGGCAAGTTGAAAGCGTTCCCTACGGCGTGGGGCGGCGGCTCCGACACAACCGGGGGCCGCGGCGGGATCGTCGTGCGTGTGACCACCTTGGCCGACAGCGGCAGCGGCAGCCTGCGCGAAGCACTGCTCATGAAAGTGCCGCGCACGATCGTGTTCGACGTCAGCGGCCGTATCCACCTCACGTCGATGATCGAGTTGATCCAGGAAAACTCCGGCTTTACTCTGGCGGGTCAGACGGCTCCGAAGGGCGGCATCACGATTTCTGGCCGTCCGCTGCAGCTCGGCGGCGGCTATTCGCGATCACCCCAACCCTGTAACAACGTGATCATTCGGCACATCCGCTTCCGCAACGGGAGCTACACCGGTCAAGCCGACGCCTACATGCACAACGGCCTGATCAGCAGCGGCACCGACAAATACGTCATCGACCACTGTTCCTTCAGTTTCAACGACGACCAGGCGATCTCTTTCAACGCCAACTATGGCCCTCTCCAGAATGGGACCGTGCAGCGAAGCATTTTTTCAGAGAATGCCACGGGCGCCATCGTCGGCCTGACCAACAAACAAAAGAACGACAACTTCACGTTCATCTACAACCTATGGGCGGACCAGACCCACCGCACTCCCAACGTGGGCGGAAGCGTCGGCGCCCGCTACGACATCCTCAATAACGTCAAATTTAATTGGAAAGCGCGTTTGACTAACGCAAACTCCGGCGCGCCGCAGATCAACTACATCGGCAACTACCTGAAGGTCGGCGCTCACGTGCTGCGCAAGGACTCCTCTTGGGGCGCGCACGCTGGGGAGACCCACGACAACAAAGTTCAGAACGTGCCCACATCCATCTACACCGCGCTGAACTATCATTCGGAAAAGTACAAAACCCCGGTGCTCGACGACCGCAACATCTGGAGCCGTTTCACCGGCCCCAGTGACTTGGACGCCTCTGCTTTCACCACGAAGCAGCACGCGCTCCTGCCCAACACGCCGACGATCCTTCCCGCGGCCACCGCATACACGAACGTGCTTGCCGACGTAGGCGCCAATCGATACATGGACGACAGCGGCAATCCGCAGACCTATCTGGACAGCTACGACACGACCAAGATCGCCAATGTGTCCAGCGGCAAGAGCTCCAACCCGTCCAACACGTCCTGGTCGCAGCCCACCCTGCCGACGAACACCCGACCCACCAGCTACGACACCGACAAAGACGGCATGGCAGACGCGTGGGAAACCAAAACCTTCGGCAACCCCCCAGGTGTCAGGATAGTTGCCGCATGACCTGATGGCAGAAACCAGGGGCGAG
>CBDUPW010000006.1:0-69417 GCA_965369205.1 uncultured Polyangiaceae bacterium
TGCATGCTGCCACAGGGCTTCCAGAGCGGGTTGCCCCGGAGCGATCGCGTGTCTGTGCCGTCGAATTCGAAGTGAGACCGGGCCGGCGCCGGGAAATACGCCGAGGACACTATTGACTATAGTTCAATAGTGGCTAACCTGCCAATACCCCACGAATCCTGAGGTTTTCATGATCGCACCCCCCGCAAATGCCGCAGCTTCGTCCTCGGAAACGACCGCCCCAAACAGCCAGTCCAAGGTGGCTTCGAAGATCAAGCAGCGCCGCCCCAAGCTCGAATACGCCGACCTGCCCCGGCATTGGCTGGCGGACAACATGTTCGCCACCCACTTGGTCAACGGACTCAATCTCTTGTTCCCCCGCGGCGAGCGCTTCTTCGTGCGCAGCGTCAATCGCTACCTGCCCTTTGTACAGGACGTGCAAGAGCGTGCGGACGTGCGTGGCTTCTTCGCGCAGGAGGGGCGCCACGCCGCCGAGCACGAGCGCTTCTTCCAGGTGCTCGAAGATCAGGGCTACGAGATCCGCGAGTTCCTCAGATGGTACGACAAGTGGGCCGGGAGATTCGAGGAGGCGACGCCGCCTGTGTTGAGGCTTTCGGGCACCGCCGCGGCCGAACACTTCACGGCGCTGTTCGCCGACTCCGCGCTGCGCGAAGGACTCCTTGACAGTGCCGATCCACGCGTGCGCGACTTGTTGCTGTGGCACGCCGTCGAAGAGATCGAACACAAAGCCGTCGCCTACGACGTGTTGCAGCGGGTTGCACCCAGCTACGCGCTGCGCGTGGGTGGGCTGTTGCTTGCGAGTTCGCAGTTGGCGTTCTTCTGGTACCACGCGACGCGCATGTTGATGGCGCAGGACGACTTCGACCCCGCGCGCCAAGCTGAAGAAAAGGCGCAGCTCAGGGCCTCGGGCTTCTTGCGGCCGACGCGTCTCCTCGCCGGGATCCGCGACTACCTGCGCCGCGACTTCCACCCCTGGCAGCACGACAACAGCGAGCTCGCCCGGGCCTACGTGCAACGCGCCGGGCTCGACGAAACCAACTGACCGTCACTCCGCGCCCGGGCTGCCACGGACAGATTTTTGGGGGAGTCCCGGACGTCCGCGTCATCGACTCGGCTCGGAGCGGATGGGTGCGCAGGAACCCAGCTCGGGGTTGCGGCTTTCTGGCGAGCCCCGAGGGGCTTGGTTCGGAGTACTGCGGGCCGTTGCAGGCCCGGGCGGGCCCGCCAACTGCCCCAGCGCCGGAGTCGATGACGGGCAGGGTGCGCCAGCCAAAACAAACCAACTAGATCGCGACGGCCAGAGCGTTTGCGCAACGTGGGGCGGCGTCCGGGCGTGCGCGGAGCAGTTGCGTCAAGCGCTCTAGGTCGGTGGGTTCGTCGACGTCGAAACACGTGGGCAGTTCGCGCACGTCTAGCTCGAGGGTGGCGCAGCGGACGCGGGTGCGCGCGTGCACGGCGTCGGTGCTCCAGGGAATGTCCTCGAAGACGTGCGGCTGTGGCGTGGATAGCCCGATCAGGTAGTAACCGCCGTCGTCGCAGGGGCCGAGCAGTGCGCTGTTCGCGCGTGACAAATGCTCCAGCGCGCCAGTGATGGCGTCGATGGGCACGGTGGGGGAGTCACTGCCGGCGAGTAGCAGTGGGCCCGGGCCGAGGGTTGCCGCAGCGTTGACCAATCGCGTGCCGAGGTCTGCGCCGCGCTGCGCGACGACTTCCCACGGCGCGGGCACGAGGGCCTGCAGCAAGGCAACGCCATCGTCTTCAGGCGCGGCGAGCAGCACGTGACGCGCGCAGTCGAGGCGGGCGTAGCGCTCCAAAGTGTCCAGCAACATGCAGCGATACAGCTCCGCCGCGCGCTCGGCGCCGATGGCCTGAACGAGGCGCGTCTTGCAACGCCCAGGCACGGGCGCGCGGGCCATGACTCCGATGGAAGCAGACATGCTCGAATCGATTCTCTCGGCACAATCTGCCGACGCGGACGAGAGTAACCCAGCGCGGCTTGGCCTGCTAAGCTCCGCCAATGCAGATGCGGCCTTGGGGATTGTGCGCTTTGGCTTTGTTGTTCGGCGGCGCGGGATTCATCGCGTGCGGATCCGATGACGGCGGCGTGGCGAACAACAATATCGGCACGGGCGGCGCTAGCGGAGACGCGGGATCCGACGTGAGCACGGGCGCGACCAGTGGCACCGGCGGCGGCATCAACGTGGATAGCGGTCCGGGCTGCCCGCAAGGGCAGGCGTGCGATGGCGGCGTGTGCGCGGGTGGGCAGTGCTGCGCGGCGGACAAAGCGTGCGGCGACCAGTGTTGCGGCAGCGCGGATGTGTGTTCGTTTCAGAAGTGCGTGACGCCCGGCGCGACGTGCATCGATTCGAGCGACTGCGCCGCGGGCGAGTATTGTGAGACTGCGTTAGGCGAGAAACCCGAAGCGGGCGTTCCGGGCGACGCGGGCAGCTGCGTGGGTGGCAAGGTGTTCTTGACCGGTCGCTGTCTGCCCGAGCCTCCCATTTGCACTGGGGGCGACGCGGGCGCGGACGCAGGGGCGGGGCAGACCTGTCTCGAGAAGTGCGAAGTGGTTCCGGCAACCACCGCCTTCGATCCAGAGGTGAAGTACACCTGGGGCGGGCAGACCACGTCTCCGTTCGCGACGGACGTGATGATGCAGCCCATCGTGGTGCAGCTGGACGACGACAACTGCGACGGCAAGGTCGGCGCCGACGACATTCCGGAGATCTTGTTCTCGACGTTTTCGGGTGGCTTCTACTACCGACCGGGCACGCTGCACGCCATCTCGGTCAAGAACGGCACCCTGACCAGCAAATGGTCCAAGCCCGGCGCAGTGCAGGCCAGCACGGGCCTCGCGGGTGGCGATTTGGATGGAGATGGTGTGCCGGAGATCGTCGGCTGTTCCGCGCCAACGACGCCCGGCGGCACGAGCTGTTGCGACGATGTGGCGCAGAACACGGGGGTGACGGCGTTTAAGGCGAACGGCGACGTGTTGTGGACGCAGACGGACACCACGCAGGTGCACTGTGGCTACGAGGCGCCGGCGATCGCAGACCCCAACGGCACGGGCAACCCCATGGTGCTGGTGGGGCTCACGCTGCTCGACGGCAAAACGGGCAGCGTGATCAAGAACCTCGACCCCGCCCATACCTTCGGCGTGAAGTTGACGGGATTTTCGGATGTGGACGGTGACGGCAAGTTGGACGTGGTGGAAGGGCGCCGCGCGTTTCGTGTTGATGGCACCATCATCTGGGATCTGTCCAAGGGGCCGAACGCGCTTCCCGCGGGCTATCACGCGGTCGGCGATCTGGACAAAGACGGCAAGGCCGAAGTCCTGCTGATCTCCAGCGGCGGGCCGCACACCGCGGCGGTGATCCAATACGATCCGGCGAGCCCTGATGGCGCCAAGGTCGTGCGCAAGGGCATCGACATCAACAACGGCATCAGCACGGCGACCTTCTGCGGTGCCGCCAGCGAATATGGCGGCGGGCCGCCGACCGTGGCGGACTTCAACGGCGATGGCTTTCCGGACGTGGGCGCGGCAGGTGCGGTGGGCTACATCGTGCTCGACGGCAAGAAGCTGATGGACAGCACGGTCGCCGATAACGCCACCACGCTGTGGTTCAAGACCACGAAGGATTGCTCCAGCGCGGTGACCGGGTCGAGCGTGTTCGACTTCAACGGCGACGGCAAAGCCGAAGTGGTCTACGGCGACGAAGTGCATCTGTGGATGTACGACGGCACCACGGGCACCAACCTGATCCCGGAGACGTGCAATACCAGCGGCACGCTTTGGGAGTATCCGGTGATTGCCGACGTGGACAATGACGGACAAGCCGACATCGTGATGGCGTCGAACGCCTACTCGTCGACTTGCAATGGCACGAAGCAGGCGGGCATTCGCGTGCTGAGCAGCAAGAGCGGCTCGTGGGTACGCACGCGGCGCGTGTGGAACCAGCACACCTATCACGTGACCAACGTCGAAGAGAGCGGGGCGATCCCGACCAACGAAGTCAAGAACTGGACGGCGCCGGGCTTGAACAACTTCCGCCAAAACAAACAACCGGGTGGCGAGTTCGCGGCGCCAGACGCGGTGGTGGGCGTGAGCGCCAAGTGCAGCGGCGCCTACGGCATTATTGCGACGGTGCGCAACATCGGGCAGTCCGTTTTGCCAGCGGGCGTCACCGTTACGTTCTACGCGGGCAACGTGCCAAGCGGTACACAACTGGGGCAGGGCGCGACGAGCATCGCATTGGGACCGGCCCAAGCTGAAAGTGTGCTGCTCGACCTGCCGAGTCCGCCGCCCGGAGTGAAGAACGGCACGACGCCCGTGTACGCAAGCGTCAGTGTGCTGGCGCCGACGGTAGAATGCCGCAGCGACAACAACACGAGCAAAGAGACTAGCGCCGCGTGCGGCGGACCGCGTTGACAGAGCGCAGCCAGTGCTGTTGTCGGCGTAACGCGTTGGCAGCGCGCCCGTTACGCCATTGGCGAGCAGCGCCTTTGCTCTGCCTTGTGGGGGTCAGCGTGAGCGTCGCTGCGCACGGGCAACCCCGGGACGCGACACCCGCGCCCGCACCGCTCGGGGCAGCGTCCGAACCCGCACAGGCTGGGGAAACGCCGCCCGGAGAGCCTCAAGCAACCGGTCAGCCGCCCGTAGACGAGACGCCGTTGCCGGGATCCGAAACGGAGCAACTGCCACCGGACGCGACGCCGCCGCCGACCGAAGCAGCTCCCGAAGTTCTGCCACCTTCGCGTGCGGCCTCTGAGGGTTCCGACGTTGGCGAGACCCCGGAGGAGGCCGAGCGGCGTCGCCAAAAGGAGGAATACGATCGCAGACGTTTCGCGCAATACGATCGCAACTACTTCGTTCTGCGCTTTGCGCCCACGCGCAGTCACGTTTCGTTTAGCCGCACGGAGTTCGACTACTGGGCTGGGCGGGTTGACGGCGGCCTGGTCATTCCCTTCGACGATGGAGCCGCGCGCATGTGGTGGGTCTTGTTCGGCATCGGCGGGGGGCCCGTCGACGACGGCTTCGTGTGGAGCGTGCCGATGTCTTTCGCATACGGGTTTCGTTCACCCGTGGTCATGGGTTACTTGGGCGGCACCTTCGGTTTGGGCGGCGCGGGCAGCAAAAGTGGCGGAGGCGAAGCGGGACCGTTGTACGGAGGTGTGGCGGCTCTTGGCGTGCGGTTGAATCGCCTGCAGCTTTTCGTCGAAGGGCGCTTCGAAGGCGTGCTCCTACGCGCGGGGCAGAGCTACACGCAGTACTCCTATGGTCCAGTGCTGGCGCTCGAGCTATGAAAGCGATGCCGCGGGAATTGATGTAAGCTTGGGGCTGCATCAAATGACGGGATCCAGGAACCGATACGCAGAGCGAGCAGCGCTGTTTTTGTCGCTAGGCGCAATTGGCGGCGTCGGTTGCTCGACCCTCGCCGGCATAGACCAAGATTATCGTGAGGTGGCAGGGCCCGCCGCCGACGCCGCTCTCGGCGGAAGCGGCGGCGTTGGTGCGAGTGCAGGCAGCGGTGGCATAGCGGGCAGTAGTGGCGGTGCGGGCACGGGCGGCAGCTCGGGCGGCAGCGGTGCCGGTGGGTCGTCGGGCAGCGGCGGTGCGGGTGCTGGTGGGTCTTCGGGAAGCGGCGGTGCTATTGGGAGTTGCGCTTCCCTTGGCAAACAATGCGTGCCGGCTCTGCCGTCGGGATGGTTGGGGCCGGTGACGCTAGCCGCCAGTGCAGGCACTCCCCTTGCTTGCGGGTCCGACTATCCGAATCAGACGACCACCACGGAACTCCTCGGTAATCTCGTCGCGCCCCCAGCGACCTGCGGATGCACCTGTAAGAATCCCGTCATTGCGATTTGCTCGACCGCGACGCTAACCCGCTACGCGGGCTTCTGCACGGGTACAAGCACGGTCGTCGAAACTCTCGTCAAGGGAGCGGTCTGCACGCCGGCCGACGTGCCCGTTACTGCAAGTTCCGTCCGCGTGTCCGGCAATTTCATTTCCGGCTCGTGCCAACCCCAGCCAACCGTGCAAGTTCCGGCCGCAAGTTGGGGCACGCTGGGGCGCGCTTGCAGTGGCGCTTCCACGGCCGGAACCTGCACGGGAGGCGAGATTTGCGTGCCGCCGCCGCCTGCCACGACGAAGGCTTGTGTGTATCGCGATGGTGACGTTGCGTGCCCGACCGGCTACGCGAACAGGCAACTGTTCTACGATGGGTTCGACGACACCCGCAGCTGCACCGCGTGCAAATGCGGCACAGCGACAGGCTCGTGCATCGGAGCGGGAACGGTGTCGCTACACAATACTGCCGACTGCAGTGATCCGGGTACCCCGTACGACTTGGGTGCGTGCGCCCCGGCGGTTGCCGCCACCCATGCTAAGTTCAACGATGGCCCGGCCTCCAACATCACGTGTCCGATCATGGCCGGGTCTGGCACTCCCACTGGATCGGCCTCACCGAAGACCCCGGTGACCTTCTGTTGCCTCAACTAGTGCGGCGTTTCGAAGAGAGAGGGTCGTGCGCGGGTCCCGGTCTTCGGGGGCGCGGTTGGGAACCGACGAATGTTTGATCAACCGTGCCAGCACGGGCATCCCTTTTCCCATGCGCAAAGCGAGCATGTCTTTGGTGAAGCGGACTGCGCCGTGCTCGAGGCATTGTTCGAAAAGCCGCTAGCATGGCAGGCGAGGGACGACGGGTTCTACAGCTGCCATCTGTGCGACGTGACGGCAGAGCTGCCGCCGGATCTGAAGCGCCGGGTGCTCCGGCGTATGCGCGGGGTCTTCGCGCTGCCCCTGGCCGACGACATCGTCATCAGTGCGCAGCGCATGGAGCCCGGCCAGGCCGTTGGGGTGCATAGTGATCGGCCGCTCCTGGGCTATGAAGCCGCTCGCCTCGTCCTGCAACTGAGTCGTGCTCATCGCCCCGAGCATGGCGGCGTGCTGCAGCTTTTTGAGCGAAGTGACGGCGCGCCCGTCGCCGACATTCCGCCCCGCTACAACACCGGCTTCGCCTTCGTGCTGCACGCAGAGTCGTTTCACGGCGTCACTCAAACGACCGCCGTTCGTCGCTCGTTAGTGTTCAACTTTTGGCACGTCGCCAACACTCCTGCGCTGGCGGACGCCGTTGAAACGCTTTTCGATCGCATGCGCTTTGGAGAACTCCCGAAGGGCGTCGACCCCATCGCGGCTGCGGCAGAGGCGGAGCTATCCGAAGAGACCACTCTACATGCCAGCTTGGTAGCCCTGGCTCTGCATCGTCTCGGCTTCGACGAAGCCAGCGTCGTGCGTGGTTACGCGTTTGGCGCCCGCGGCCAAAGCGACGGCGAACTGTGTGGCCCGCAGGCCAGCGCGATCCGAATCGCTGACTGGCTCGCACGCCTCCATTTGCGCGGATTTGATCTGACGCGCTGGGTGCAACTTGCCGCCGCGTGTTCCGGCATGCGGCCCGAAGCCCGAATCGCGCCGCTGTGGCAGCTCTGTTTGCCGCAGACGTAAGTGGGCGCTGGGCTTTCGCCCAGCCGCGCCTCAAGCGGCGCCGCCACTACGCCCGCGGGGACAGCGTCGCGACCCTACAAACCCAGTTTGGGCTGCATGGTGGAGCCGACCAGAACGCCGCTCGCAAAGTAGGTGCCCGTGTCGGATTGCGGCAGGATGTCGTAGGTGGCGTCATGTGCGTAGGGGATCACGCTGACGCCTGCGAGGGGCACGCCGTCGAGCAGCTCACCCGAGCGGAGGTCCCCGAAGGTGCGACCGTCTGCCGTGGGGTGTGCGGCGCTCATTTCGATGCGCGCGCCGTTCACGAAGTTCAGTCGCACGACGTAGTGATTCTGCGCCGGGATGCGCTGTGTGCGCAGTACGGGCACGATGGCGAGCTTGCCCGCGTGCATGCTGTACACCTTGTCCCCTGGGGCGAGTTCCGCGATGCGCCGCGGGCCGTCCGGTGTGTCGATCATCGAGTCTGGCGAAGCACACTTGCATTTCGGTTGGCAGCCCAGGGGACAGGTCCCGGTGTCGCTGGGCTTGGTGCATGTGGGACCCGTCGAGACCGGGCCCTGGGTGTCGCAGCAGATTTCACCTGCCGCGCAACAGGCGCCTCCGCAGCAGCGGCTGGCGTCGCCGCAGGTCGTGGTGCACGGGCGCGTTTCGCATTTGCCGGCGCCGTTGCACCATTCACCGTCTTTGCACGCGGTGCCGCAGGCGCCGCAGTTGCGCGGATCGTTCATGATGTTGGCGCACTTGCCGTTGCAGCAGTGGCGATCAGATTCGCAGGCGGGGCTGCATGCTCCGCCTCCCGCGCTGCCCGCAGAGCCTGCAGAGCCTGCAGAGCCTGCACTGCCTGCGCTGCCCCCGGAGCTACCCGCGCTGCCCCCGGAGGCACCCGCGCTGCCCCCGGAGCTACCTGCGCTGCCCCCACTGCCTGCGAGGCCGGCGTCCGTGCCGCCGGAGCCTCCGCCAGAGCTGCCGCCGGAGCCTCCTTCGGAGTCACTGCCGCACCCGAGTGCGAGGACTGCTGCGAAGAGCGCAATGTGTTTGGTCGTTGTGTTCACGGGGGCCTCCCTGCCAAAGTTTCTTCCTCAAGCTTTGCCGGATCTCTGACAAAACGCAAAGATACGGCAAGCGTCCCGGTGTATTCTCAAGAAGAACCTATGCACTTCCCTGACGGATTGTCTCGGCGCCACGCGGCGCGTGGACTCGTGATTGCCGGCGCTGCGTTCGCTGCCAGCTTGGGCTGCTCCGTGCTCGCGGGTATTGATCAAGACTATCGCGAGGTCGATCCCTCGGTGGCTGGCAGCGGCAATGGCGGCGCAAGCGGCAGCGGGGGCAGTTCCGGCGTGGGCGGCGGCAGCGGCGGTAGCTCCGGAGCGAGCGGCAGCGGTGGCGCAACGGGTGGCACAAGCGGCGCGGGTGGCACGGGTGGTTCGGGTGGCGCAACGGGTGGCACGGGCGGCGGGGCGAGCACGTGTGCTGCTGCGGGCAAACAATGCCTTCCCGCAGTGGCTCCCGGATGGGTCGGACCGGTCGTGCGGAACGCAAGCAGCGGCGCGCCTCCTGCATGTCCCGGCAGCTACGCAACCGAGGTGCCCACGGGGCTTCGCGGCGGCCTCGTGCCCGGCGCCGCCAGCTGCGCGTGCTCCTGCGACCCCCCGAACAACCAAGTTTGTACGGGGCAGCTCGCCTACACCATCGGTCCGTGCCTTGCGGCGCCGTTCCACCTTGCCGATCTCGTGAGCGGAGCACCGTGCACGCCCGTGACCGTTCCTCCAGCGGCGGGATCCGTGAAGGCGAGCGCGAAGTTCTCCGCGGACAACTGCGCCGCGGTCACCGCAGCCACGATCCCAACGCCCACCTGGGGGGAGCAAGTGCGCTCCTGCGGAGCGGCACTGGGTGGGGAAGCGTGCCCCGGCGGCGACGTCTGCGTGCCCGTCGTACCCGCCGCGTGGACGTCCTGCATCTACAAGGTGGGCGCGGGCCACATCTGTCCCGCGGGCTACGCAGACCAGAGCGTCTACTACGATGCATTCCAAGATACGCGCGTGTGCAGCGGCTGCAGCTGTGGCCCCCCGACGGGCACCTGCGGCGGCACTGTGCACGTGGCGACCGGCGCGCCCTGCAACTCTGAAACTCAAATAGCGTTGGGGGCGTGTGCCCCCGCTGCCGGCGTGACCCACGCGCGGTATACGGCGGCCGGACCCAATAGCGGAGCGTGCGTGCCCGGTAGCGCCAGCCTCAACGGCAGCGCGAATCCGCAAAACCCAGTGACCTTCTGCTGCCGCCCCTGACGTGCGAACGCACCGCTCCTGAGGTCCGAGCGCAGGACCGAGCTATTCGCGGGAGTACAGCTTGTCCGGGGTCTCGACGGGTTTGCCGGATGCTTGGGGTTTGGCCGTTGGTTCTTGAGGTTTGGTGCTTGGCGTTGCGCTGCTTGGCTTTTCGGGAGCGCTGCTGGGCTTTTCCGGAGCGGGCGCGGGTTCGGGCTTCGGAGCTTCGGATGTCGGCGCTGCGGGTTGCTCCACGCTATCCGAAGTCTCGGGCGCCGGTTCTGTGTCGACCGCCGACGGCGTTGAACTTGGCGCGGGGTTGGGTGCAGCGACAACGTCATCCGGCTTGGTTGCGGGCGCTTCTTCCGCGGCGCTCGCTGGAGGCGCCACGCTGCGGCTCCAGAACACTGCGGTCAGGACCACCAAAAGCACGGCGCCACCCAGTGCAACGGCGCCTAGCGCCAGCACCAGTCCGCGAGAGCGCGCCTGCGCAGGTGCAGGAAGTGCGCCGGCAACGATGGCCACATCCGAACCCGAACGCGGCGAGACAGGCTCCGAACTCGGCGCCGAATGCGGCGAGGAGTGTTCCGGATACGAGGCCTGCGGATTCCGCATCGACAGCACCGGATTGGCTTCGGGTCCGACGACCGCAGTCAGTGCACCCACTTGCGGGGCGACCCCATCGCGGCGCAGTTCCGCGGGTACTTCCTGGCCCAGACACTGACACAGCTCGATCACTGCCTGAGCAGCCCCGGAAAGCCTTTGCTGGGGATCCGGGTGCGTGGCTTTGACGAACCAAGCGTCGAAGGCCTGCGGGATGGCAGCCTGGTAGCGCGCCGCGCGCATGCTCGCGGCTTCCTTGGGGCCTTCCACGAGGATCATGGCCATGTCGAGGGGGTTCTTGCACTGGGATCGGTCGTGCCGGAAGTAGTGTTTGCCGGCGAGGAATAGAAACGCAAGCATGCCCAATGCGTAGACGTCGACACGCTGGGTCAGCGTTTCTCCGCGGAACTGCTCCGGCGCCATGTACATCGGCGTGCCGGCAGATTGGGTCATGCCCTTGACTGTGTGTTCCGCGATCACCTTCGCGATGCCAAAGTCCAAGACCTTGATCAACGGACCCCCGTCAGCGCGCCGAGTCAGAAACAGATTCTCTGGCTTCAAGTCGCGGTGGATCACCGACTGCTTGTGCGTTACTTCGAGAGCGACGGCGAGTTGCGTCAGGTACACGATCGTCTCTGCGATCGAAAACCGCTGCTTGCGCTTGATTCGCTCCGAGATCACCTCGCCCTCAAGCAGCTCCATCACGATGAAGGGCGCATTCGTCTCTTCGTCGATGCCCGCATCGAGCACATCGACAATGTTCTCGCTGACGATGGCCGAGGTGACGCGCGACTCCCGCAAGAAGCCCTGTCGGAAAGGCTCGTCTTTGGCCAGGTGGGGAAACAAGACCTTGAGCGCGCAGTGGCGGCCTGTCACCTCGTGCGTTGCGGCGTACACGCTGCCGAATCCCCCGCTGCCAATACGCCGTTCAACGCGATAGCGCTTCGCGAACACGCTTCCGGGCGCCAGTTCCGTACTCATATTCGCCGCTCAGAACGCGCCGCGGAGCGTGACGGACGCCCCAGCCGGCGAGACGCGGCCAGCTGTGCTCGGCGTTGGTGCGGTAAGAAACAACGTGGCGCCGGCGCCTACTCCCGCAATGCCGACGCCGAAGCCGATCGTGCTGATCAGCGCCAAGGTCTGTGCGCTGTCGGCCTCGGACTTTCCGTCGGCGTTGCACGCTGTCTCATCGCCGCCGATGCCGCAGTTGTCTTGGATGCTGCTCTTCTTGCCCAGCACCATGAGACCGGTCACGGCCCCGACGGCCAAGCCGGCGGCTCCAACCCCCATGAGCACGAGGCCGGTCGTGCGCTGCCCTTGACCATCCGACGCGGTGTCTTTGCTTGGGCTTTCGGTGGGCCCACTGACCGGTGCTGCGCTGGGCACCGGTGAAGCTGCCGCCGACGTGTCCGGTGCCGAGAGCTCTACGGTCACGTCCTTGCGCTCGCCGCTCTTGATCTCAACACTGAGTTCTGCGCGGCTGCCGTTCGGCGCGCTCGCTACCAGAACGTGCTTCCCCGGATCCACGGGTAGCGCCAGGCCCAGGGCAGGCGCGCCAATGCGCACGCCATTGCGTTCCACACTCGCGTCTGCTGGAGCGTCCTTCGGCAATCGCACGGTGAGTCGCGGAACGATCTTCTCCAACGCCTCCGAGTGCTGCCGCGCGAACTTGTCCCGTCCGCGCTGAGCTTTCTTCTCTTTCTTGTTCATGCGCTCGAAGCCGCGCAGGTATTCGTCGTAGCGCGCCAGGGCGCTGGCGGTCTTGCCGGCTTTGCGCCAGCACTCCGCCAAAGTGAAGAGCGTGCCCGCGCGCGCTTCGAGCCGAAAGCTCTCGCTGATCTTGGGGCACGCCTCTTCGAACTTGCCGGCCTTCATCCCGTCCAGACCTGCGTTGAACAGGGCTTCGGCGGCAGCCGCTTCGTCGGCTTGTGCGTTGTGGCCAGCCGCAAGCAGCGCGCTGGTCGCGAGGAGTTGTGTTAGGCGTCGGCGCATCTTTTTTCGAGGAGTCAATTCTAGCCTGAGATTGCAGGTGAGTGCACCCATACGCCGCGCTCTGCCTGGCAATACGCCGCGTCCCGGCGGTTTACTGGCGACTCGATCGCGCGCTGATTGGCATGGGCGCCGTGTTGCTCGACGGTAGCGCCGGCGCAGCGTGAAGCGCCAACCCCGATTATGGGGCGTCGCAACGGGCTGCGCTGCTGACAACCACCGCCGGTCGCGCTTTCATGGTGGAACCAACCAGCACGCCCGCAGCAAAATACGCGCCGCTGTCCGAGTCCGGAAGAATATCGTGGGTGGCCTCGTGCTGGTACGCAATGACACGCGTGTCAGTCAGAAGCACGCCGTCCAGGCTCTGTCCCGCTTTCAAGTCGCCGAAGCTACGGCCATCCGCAGTGGGGTGGCTCGCGGACATTTCAATCCGCGCTCCGCCTTGGAAGGTCAGTCGCACGACCTTGTGCTTCGTGACCGTCACACGCTGGGTGCTCAGCAACGGCACGCTGACAATTTCGCCTCGGTGCATGCTGTAGATCAGGTCGCCCGCTTTCAGATCCGCGATGGCGCGCTGGCCAGTGGGCGTCGCGATCATCGTGTCCGGGGACGCGCATTGACACAGCGGTGCGCAGCCTTGAGGGCACGTGCCACTGTCGCTCGGCTTGGTGCAGACCGGCCCCGTGGAGATGGGACCCTGCGCGTCGCAGCAGATCTCGCCGGCGCCGCAGCAGGTGCTGCCGCAGCAACGATTCTTGTCTGCGCAGGTTGCCGCGCAAGGACGCTTTTCGCACTTGCCCGAGCCATTGCACCACTGGCCGTCGGAACACTTCTGTTCGCACTTGCCGCAGTTGCGTGGATCGTTGGCGAGGTTGACGCACTCGTTGCCGCAACACTCACGAGCCGTGCCGCAGGCGGGGCTGCAACCCGGGCCGCCACCGCTGCCCGCTGTACCGGCGCTACCGGCGCTACCGGCGCTACCGGCGCTACCGGCGCTACCGGCGCTACCGGCCGCTCCGCCGTTGCCCGCGCTGCCGCTGTTGCCCGCGCTGCCGCCGCTGCCCGCACTGCCGGAAGAGCCTCCGACGGAAGCGTCTGCAGCTCCAGTCCCACCGGCGCCTCCGCTCAGGCCGGAGTCGGAACTTCCGCCACAGCTCACAGAGAGTACGGCGGCAAAGAATGCGATGGTCTTGAATGACATGCGGACCTCCCTCGTCAAGGAGCGTTCAGGATACGAGATCCGATCGGTCGCGTCGAATTTGGCTCTGAAGCGCCGCGCCTGCGCGATCCGCGGCGCCCCTATTCGCGATATGCCGACGTGCCGACGAGCTCCCGCACATGCGTACCGTCGACAATGATCTGATCCGGCGCCTTGGTGTAGAACTCGGTGTAGCCACAGCGGCGGCATACGCCGGCTTCTAACTCGCCGGAGCTCTCGGTCTTGGTCATGGGCAACCCCAAGAGGGTGCCCATGCTTTTCTGGTAGTGCGCGATGCGCATCGGTGCGGATCGCTGATGGGCGTGGTCACCGTAGCTGTCCGCGACGTTCGCGATGTACAGAATGCGGTCGTGTTGGCACTTGGGGCAGCGATGGCTAGTTTTCACGTGCGGATCATATCATCGAGAGCGCCATCGCCGGACGGACCTCGCTTGGCGGATGAAGATGGGGCACACTTTGCAAATGCTTTTTCGTGGTCAAAGTGTGGCGCTGGTCGTGGGGTGCTTGGTGTTTGCCTGCGACAACACTCCGGACAAACTCGGCGGTGTCGGGGGTTCCGGTGGCAACTCCGGCGCTGCGGGGTCAAGCGGTGGTAGCGCCGGTTCGAGTGGCGGCAGCGCGGGTTCTGGCGGGGCGAGCGGAAGCGCTGGTTCCGGCGGCGGCGCGGGCTCTGGCGGCGCGAGCGGCAGTGCAGGTTCCAGCGGCAGCGCGGGCACCAGTGGCGCTGCCGGCGCAGATGCCGGCCCGGACGGCAGCGCGGGCGCAGATGGCGGCAGCGCTGCCTGCAACTATCTCACCCAGATAGGCGTCCAGGTCACCGCCGTGCCCAGCGGCGGGGGGACGCCCGCGCCCAGTGGCGGCACGATCGCGGAAGGCTTCTACAAGCTGGTTGGCGTGAACCTCTATGGCGGCGCGACCGGCACGACGTTCTGGCGCTCACTGCGCTTCGTTGGCAACGAGCTCAAGACCGTGGAGCGCGATGGCGGCAAGCCGGCGGACGTCACTTCTGCGGGCACCTACCTCGCCGTGGGCAGCGAAATCACCCGCAGCATCACTTGCCCGAACGTGGCTTCGGCCAAGCTTGGTTTCACCGCGAAGCCGACGTCCTTCACAGCTTACCTGGACCAGGGCGGCGGCAAGATCGCTGAGTTCGTCTATCAATGGGACAGCAAATAGCAGCTGCTCCGAAAAAGACGCCGAAGCCTGAATCCTTTCTGCCGTCGGCGGGCTCCCCCGTACGAAGCTCGAGCCAGGCTCGGATGCTTCGGAAAGAGGAGCCCAGCCATGTTCGCCAAAATTCTCGCTGTCAATGAGCACCCCATCGAGCGTGTGATCCGTGTCGCGCTCGGCATCGCCATCTTGGCCTTGTTCTTCGTCGGTCCGAAATCACCCTGGGCGCTGTTGGGACTCGTGCCCCTGGCCACCGGTCTGCTTGGCAGCTGTCCCCTGTACACGCTATTCGGGATCTCAACTTGTCCAGCCAAGCGCATTGGTCCCAAGAGCACAGCGACCTAGAGTTGCTGCAGGCAGTCCAGGCCGGTGACCGCGCCGCGTTCACATGCCTGGTGGAACGCCACTATCGCTCGTTGTTCCGCTACGCACGTTCCTTCGCGCGCAGCGACGCGGACGCCGAGGACGCGCTGCAAAAGACGCTGGTCTCTGTGTGGAGATCGGCTGCAAGTTTCGCAGCGCGTTCCTCAGTGCGCGCTTGGATGCTAACCATCGCGCGCAACGCAGTGTTCCGCGCCGGGCGCAGCCGTGAGGACGCCACCGATACAGAGTCGCTGGCCGATCTGGGCCGCCGCGCGGGGTGGGGCGCTGAGAGTCCGGAAGAATTGTTGGACGAGCAAGAGCGTCGCGCGCTGCTCGAGCGGGGTCTCGCGTCGCTGCCGGATTCGGATCGCGAGGTGCTCGTGCTGCGAGACATCGAAGGGCTCAGCGGCGACGAAACTGCAGACGTGCTGGGACTGAGCCTGCGTGCCATGAAGAGTCGACTGCATCGCGCGCGGCTCCGCCTTGTGGCCGTGCTCAGGGAGGAACTGAAACATGAAGGGTGAACGTACCGTCGCGGGGCTTGCGTGTTCTCAGGTGCTTGCCCAACTTTCTGCGTATCTGGACGGGGAGCTCGACGCGGACTCACGCCGCCTGGTCGACGCCCATCTGCAGGGATGTGACACCTGCGAGCGCTTCGGCGGCCGCTTCGGAGCGGTCGTGGGTAGCCTGCGTCGCAACCTGGGCGCGAGTGCTCCGGTGAGCACGCAGCGCGTGCAGCAGCTCGTGCGCGGAGCCACGGACGAGTCCGAGGAGTCCTAGAAAGCAGGTGCCTGCGCGGGCTCCGGGAGGGCGGGGTCCGGTTTCGGGTCCTGGCAGCCCCCGCAGCGGACCCCCGGCACGCTGCGCTCAGCCGGACTTCTTCGCGGCGATGGTCAGCTTGATGGCGACTTCGTCTTTGATCAGGTCGTCGGGTTTGCCGGGATAGACGATGCCGAAGTCTTTCCGGTTGATGGCAAACTCCGCGTTGACAGAAACTGTGTCGCCTTCCGCCTTGATCGTGGCCGGGAAGGAAATGCTCTTCTCCGTGCCTCGCATGGTCAAGTTGCCTGTCACCGTATGCGACGCGCCCTTGTCGCCGCCTGCCTTGACCGACGTCGAGACGAACTTCGCGGTCGGGAACTTCTCCACATCGAAGAAATCGCCGTCCTTGAGATGACCAGCAAGCTTCTCCGGTTCGATGGCCAGGGACGCCATCTTGATCTCGACGTTGACTGAGCTCTTCGTCAAGTCGCCCTCCACTAGGTCCACACTGCCGGTGAACTCTTTGAAGCTGCCGTCGTGGCTGCCGGTGACCTTAGCGCCAATGAACTCCAACTTAGAGTCGGCGGCGCTGAAGCTGTGTTTGACCGCGCCGGCAGGTGCCGCGGCGGGCGCGGCAACGGGCGCGGACGCAGCCGCCTTGGCTTTGCCCTTGCCGGGATCGTTGTCGCAGCCGGTGGCAATCAGCAGTGGCAGAACAAAAAGCAATGCGGATTTGGTCATAACAAGGCTCCTGGCTAGCGTGCTTAAGGCACGGATGCAGGGGACCTTGGGATCATTGCGGCAAGGGCACAATCCGTGAATTATGCAACGGAACGTTCCGCTAGTGGAACAATCCCGCGCCAGCGCCTCGATCCTTCCGAGAGTCTAGTTGCGAGGGGTCGCGCCGGTATCGCTGCGGACCATGTAAAAGAAGTCGCGGTACGAGCGCTTGCGGATGTACTCGTTCTCGGAAAACTCGAAGCCTTCCGCCAGTGCGACCGCCATGCGGTCGGGGCCGGCCTCCGCAGGCTCAAAGAGCACGAACTTGGGATACGACCAGTTCACGTCTAGCTGCGCCACATCGACCGCGCCGGCGTGGAACATGCCGCGAGCGATCGCAGCCGCGGTTGTGCTGTTGCCCATGCCCACGTAGAGCACTTTGCGGTCTTCAGACAGGCCCACGGCGGAGCGACGGATCACCGTTTCGCCGTCCAAGGTTGCGCCCCAAGAGCGGTTGTTCGGATCCTTCAAGCCAATGTGCATCTCGCCACGCTCATACATGCAGCCTGGTGCTTGTCTGGCCCACTTCATCTTGGGCTCCTTGGTCTCGATGTTGGACCAAGTCGCGATTTCGTAGCTGCCGTCTTCGTAGTGCACGAAGGTGCAGGCCTTCTTGCGGGGCTTGACCAGGGTCACGCCATCGACCTTCATGCCGTACCAGCCGTGTTCGGTCATGAAACCGCCGTTGAAAGCCGCGAGCAGCTCTTCGTGGTGCTCCTTCGGGATCGTCGCCTTGCGTTCGTATTTTTGGGCTTCGGCTTCGGAGCTCTTGGGCTCGCGATAGCCGGCCACGGCCTGGACCTGAACACGCCTGAGATCGACCGCCACAACGAAGAGCTCCGCCCAGGAGCGGTTCTTGTCGGGGTGAAGCAGCGTCTTGAACATATACGCCGGCTCTTTGGGACGGCGCTTGTCCACGATGCGCACCCACTTGCCGTCCCCCGGTGCGGACCAGCTCTCGTGCACGGGAGGTACGTCTTTCGGTCGGAAGGGCGGCGGCGGCGGTGGTGCGTCCGGACCGGCGTCGACTGCGGCCACGGGCTCCGCGGATTCGTCGGGCGGCACCTCCCAATACGCCTTCGGCTTTTCATCCTTCTTCCACCAGCGATTGAATTTGTCTTCCACGCCGTAGGCGAAGTCTTCCAGCTTCGCCACGCGGTCGGGTCCGATGACTGCGCGCAGTGAATTAGCGATGAGCGGACCCAGCCATTCCACTCGATGCACCAAGATCCAAAGCACGAGCACCGAGGCCGGCAGTCCGAGCCCGAGCCCAAGCAGCCACTTCTTGCGGCGGCTGAGCGCGGACCGCGCTTTCTTCATCTCGTCCTTCTTGGGCGCAGCCTCGGCCATGGGGCGCGAAATCTTAGCCGCCTCCGGCCGTCCCGTGCCCATTTCTTGTGCCCAAGCGGTCCAGAAGCTGTCAGTCGGGCCAAAACCCGCGCTATGAAGGTGCGATGTGGCTCGGTTTCCCGCGTCGCGGGTGCGGGTGGATGCTTGTGGCGCTTGCGCTCAGTCTCCGCTCGGCACCGCTTTCCGCGCAGCCGGAGCCACCGCCGGAAGCGCCCGCCGCCGCAGAGCCGGACGAACAGGACGGCGCGCCCGAACGCGCTCCGGAAGCAGCGCCGGAGAGGGCGCCGGAAACGCAGCGAGCCGAAGATGCCCGAAAGGACGGAGCGTCGCGCGAGCCGTCCGGCGCCGCGCGAACCAACCAACGTCGCATTGTCGAATCCCGCGCAGCCTCCAGCAGCACGATTCCGACCCTTCGTCCGCTGGCGAATCCCAGTGTCATGGGGAGACCGCTGACGGCGGTGAAGTTCGTGACCCTCGGCGGACGTTGGGAAGCGCCGCTCGCTCTCCAGCGCGTCGTCGTCGGTGAGGCGACCAGTGGAGAGCTCGCGCGGCGCGCGATGCGTGAGTTGCTCGACACCGGACGGTTCGCCAGTGTGCGCGCCAAGCTAGAACCCGACGGCACTGGCGCAAAGCTCGTGCTGGAAGTGCTGCCTCGGCGTTTGATCGCGTCGCTGAAGATCCAAGGCTCCAGCCTGGATGGTGACAGCGTGCTCGCCGCTGCAGGAGTGCGCGTCGGCGGCGAGATCACCGCGCCCGGGCTGACGGAACTCGCCGCACGGCTGGAGCGTTTGCACCGTCGCCGGGGTTTCCCGAGTGTGCGGGTGGTGGTGACCGCGACGGACACTGATGATCCGTTGCGTGTGGTCGTCGCGGCGGACGTGAACCCCGGGCAACCCTTGCGGGTGACGGACTTGCAGTTCGCCGTGTGGCCGAGCACGACGGTCCCGGGGATCCGAAGGGTATTGGAGCGCTACGGCGTGGCGCGCGGTGATCGATTCGACGTCGACGCCGTGGAAACGGCCAACGTGGACTTCGAAAAACAACTGCGCCAGCACGGTTGGCATCGCGCCAGCGTGACCCACGCCACGCGGGCGCGCCCTGATGGCGTCTTTTTGCAGCTCATCGTGCGTGCCGGGCCGCTGATTCGGCCGAAGTTCGAGGGCAATCTTCGCTTCGACGACACGCAGCTCTCCGCGGCGCTGGGACTCGACGAAAGTGACGACCGTGCGCCGGCCACGCTGGTTACGCGTCTTTCCGAGTTCTATGCCCAGCGTGGTTTTCTGGACGCCGAAATCACGTTTTCGGAACGGGGCGGCGCGGAAGCGCCGATTGTGGACCTCGTGTTTCGTGTGCGCGAGCGTCGCCCCGTGCGTGTGGTTGCCCGGGAGTTCGCCTGTCTGACGGGGCCGCGGGGACCGTCGGATGTCGGCAGTGAAATCGACGGAGTGCTCTCCGAGGAACTGCCCGGGGGGTCAATCTTGGGCTCGGTCGATCCGCGCGTGGTGGACCAAACCTTCGGTCCACGGCAGACCACAGGGGCGCGGGTCGTGCCTTACGAACCGAATCCCTGGCTGACCTACATGCCAGATGTATACGAGCGTGCGCTCAAGCACGTGCGCGATCTGTATCGTTCCGAGGGATACCTTTCCGTTGTGGTCGGGCCAGCGACCCTATTGCGGCGCCGCTGCGATCCGCGCACGCAACCCCACGAGTGTCGACCGATCGGGCCGCGCAAGCGTCCGCGCACGACCTGCGCGGTGGACGAAGTCAACGTGCCCCTGCCGGAGCCCGAGGTGGATCCGGCGGTGACGTGCACGCCAGACCCAGCACGGGGCATTCGTTGCGAGCCCGACGCAGTGCTCTACATACCGATCAAAGTCGGTCCCCAGGCGATGCTGTACGACATTAGTTTCGAAGGGAACAAGCGGTTCACCGAAGAACGCCTGAAGGAGACTGCCGACATGGAACTCGGGGGTCCGGCCTCCCAGGTGGGATTGGACAAAGCTCGGCGGCGCATGCTGGACGAATACGCCGAGGAAGGATTCGCCTTCGCCGACGTGGAAACCGCCCTCGAACTATCGCCGGATCGCACCCGCGCTCGGGCGCGCTTCGTGATCGGGGAGCGACAGCGGGTGATCGTGTCGGGCATTGTTGTGCGCGGCGCCACTCGCACGAACGAAAGCCTGATCCGCAGCCGCGTCGCCCTTGAGGTCGGCAAGCCGTACCGCCGTAGCTGGGTGCGCAATACCGAGGAGCGCCTGGCCACTTTGGGGGTGTTCTCCGCGGTCACGGTGGGTTTCGAAGACCCGTATGTGCCTGCGAAAGAGAAGGTCGTCGTCATCACCGTCCAGGAACGCAAGCCCCAGTACCTCGATGTGCGACCCGGGTTTTCCACCGGCGAGGGATTTCGCATCACCTTCGAATACGGCCACCGCAACCTGGGCGGTGAAGCCATCCAGCTCACCCTGCGTTCGCAACTCGGCTATTTGCCAGGTGCGTTCATCCTGGAAAAGGACGTGCGCGACAAATACGACGAGCTAGACGTCGGCCAGCGCTTGGAGCGTCGCAACAGTGCCACGGTGGAATTCCCCGATGTGGGCCTGGGTCCGTTGTTTCGCCTCAGCGTGGAGGGTATCGATGTGCGCGACAACGCGCGCGACTTTGGGCTGACCAAAGACGCCGGCATCCTGACGCTGATCTTCCGGCCGTCGCGGCGCTTTTCGGCCACCATTGGCGGTTCTTTGGAGCTGAATACGGCGGAGATCTTCGGCTCGACGCAGAAGGGCGCGCTCGAGGAGTACGTGAAGAACAACCCGCGGCGCCGCAGCGCGTTTCGTGTGCCCGAGGGCACCACCATCGCCGTCGCGGAGCGCCTCGGCGTCACCTGGGATCGTCGCGACAACCCTCTCGGCGCCACGACGGGCACACTGGTCAGCGCCAGCGTGGAGCACGTACGCGCGACTCCCGTGGGTGGCGAGGACGCTGAAGTTGCGCCCGGCCAGGCCAGCGTGTTTGCCGCAACCATCAGTCAGTTCTTGCGCATCTCGAATCGACTGGCGGCGTATGCGCGCCTCAGCGACAAGGGGCTCGCCTTGGCGGTCTCGTTCCGCTGGGGCGTGAACACGCAGCTGATCGCCGACTCCCGCACCTATCCGGATCGCTTGTTCTTCCTGGGAGGCGTGGACTCGCTACGCGGCTTCTTGCAGGACTCCATGGTTCCCGAAGACATCGCCCAGCAGCTCTTGGACCCGAATTCGGGACTGACTCTGCGCGAAGTCGTGATCCGCGGAGGCGACGCATTCATCAATCCGCGCGCGGAGCTACGCATTCCCCTTGGCGGGGATGTGCAGACGGCGGTGTTTTTGGACGCCGGAAACCTTTGGACCAAGCCGGAATTGGTGAACGCATCAGAACTGCGCTACGCCGTGGGGACCGGGCTGCGCGTCGGAACACCCATTGGCCCGCTTGCCTTCGACTACGGCTTCAACGTGGACCGAGTGCTCGACGAGTTCTTCCCGCAACGAGAAAACCAGCGCTTCTGGGAAGACATGGGCGCCTTCCACTTCAGCATCGGGCTGTTCTAGAGTTGCTATTCCCTTGTTCGCGGGTAGCGGTGCAGCGGGACTACAGGTTGCATACGGACGCGCAGTTTGCGGCCATGCAGTCCAACAGCGTTTGAAACTTTGGCGCACCCGCGTCGGGAACGCAGGCATTGCGGCAGGTCGCGTTGCCGTTCGCACACGCAGCAAAGCACGCCAAGATGGCGTTGCATTCCGCTTCCGCCGCGCAGGAGTTGCCTTCGGAACCGCAGTTGCTGAGCGAGCAGGACTGACATGCGCCGCTGATCCCTCCGGAGCCGCCAAAGCTGCCCGCTCCTCCTGTTCCGCTGCCGCCTCCCGAGGCGCTGGCACCCGTACCGCCGGAGCCACCGCCGGCATCGCTTCCTCCGTTGCCGCCGCTCGCGCCGTCGGCCCCGGCGTCCACCGTGCAGGAGACTTTGAGGCATTGGTCCTTTGCGGCGGCGGTGGTGGTTGCGCAGCCGCAGAATGCTTCGCAGCCCACGCAGCCGGCGCAGTTTCCGGGTTCGCAAACAGGACCCGCTTCCACGCCGGCTTCAGCGCCGGCGGCACCCGCGACGTTTTCCGTCAGACCGTCCAGATCATTCGTGACGCTACACGCATGGAAGCACAGCAGCGCGAGGCCGGCAGTCAAGAGTCGCCCGATTGGCATGGCCCTAGAGTCTAGCGCAGCTCGGCAGTCTCTGGAAAAGCGTCCGCTTTTGTCTGCAAACCGTCGGCCACATTCCCGGCTGCGGACGCCCCTCGGCGACGCCGTCTGGCAGCCCCTTCAGCCTTTGAGCTCGTCGAGAACCGTCAATAGCTCTTTGCTATGCGCTGACGGAGTCACTTCCGGAAACACCTTTGCGACCTTGCCTTGTTTGTCGATCACGAAGGTCACGCGCTTGGCGTAGCCGTCTTGCACCGGCACCTTGAACGCCGCGGCGATCTCTTGCTTCGGATCCGGCAGTAGCAAGAACGGCAGGTCGTACTTCTTGGCGAAGGCCTGATGGGATTCATTGTCGTCGGTGGAAACCCCCAGCACGATCGCCTCTGCGCTCTTGAAGCGACTCCAGTCGTCGCGGATCCCTTTCGCTTCCACGGTACAGCCTGGGGTGTCGTCCTTGGGATAGAAGTACACGATCACGACCTTGCCGCGATAGTCAGCGAGTTTCACCTGCTCGCCGCTATGGGCCACCGCTTCGATGTTCGGCGCGTCGCTGCCCACGCTCAGCAGCGTCGCTTCGGACGTCGCGGCACCAGTGGCTGCCGACGTGTTCGGAGCGGTCTGGGAAACCTCGCTCCCAGGCGAGCCAGTGGCGCTGGCGGCGCCTGGAGCGCTGGTGGCACCCGAGGTCGCCGCGCCGGCGCTGTCCGCTTTCTTGTCACAAGCCTGTCCGGTGCAGGCAACGGCCACGAGCGCAAAGACTGCAAAGCGTGAGTTGAGCATCGTGGGAGAGCCTGGGTTCGTCGCCCGCCCATTGCAAGCCCCCGGCCTCACCTCGGAATGCCGGCGTGAGTGAGCAGCGGAACGACCTCGACGCTCACGTCGCAGCGGCAGCCCGTTTCTCGCTCCACATCTTCGGCGATGGTGCTGGCCAGGCTTTCCGGGACCTCGCCGCCGAACCGTCGCCGGCAGATGACGCCAAGCTTCGCTTCGCGCTCGCTCAATAGCGTGATGTCCACAGTGCTACCGACGGAAATGAAGCCGGGCACCACGTCCAGCGTCACCGCGGTGGTCTCGCGGATCTGCTTTTCGAGCTCGAGGTGACGTCGCCGGATACCGCGGATTGCCAAGATCGTGACGCTGCCGACTAGATCGAGGCCCACCACGTTCAGCAGCAGCAGCAAGAACGCATTCAGGCTGTGCTCGGGGGTACCGAGCACAAACCCGATCCCGATCACGGCGGCCGGCGGAACCAGGGAGATGGCGATTTCCACGCCGATGATGGCGTCGATGACCTGCCCCCAAGGCGTTTCCACGAGCTCCGGATGCGCCACCAACGCTAGCGACGCGGCTGCACCGGCCGCAACGGCAATGATTGCACTGAGCACGACGTCTCGAGGCGTGGGCATTGCGCGCAGCAGGATCTCTTGGGTGATGCCGATGCCATCGACGCTCTGCTGCAGCAGGGTGGTCATGACGATCGCGACACCCGTGCCGATGACCAACAAGCCGACGAGCTGCTTGACCAAGCCACCTGAGAAAACCCGCCAGTTGCGATACAGGCCACCGATGCAGACCGCTCGGGACGGTGCCATGAATGGCGCAACGCACATCGAGCCGATCACGACAGCGGCGCTGTTGAGTAGAAGCCCAGCCGTGGCCATGGCTGCGGAGGCCACCACCATCGCCAAGTACCCGCCCGTCATCACGGAGCCAGCAATGGCGCGTTGCTCCAGTATGGTGTGGTAGTTGCGAACGCCCCATACGCCAGCGCCACGGGGCACGGTCCCGCGCAGAATCGGTTCGACTTCGCCCGGGTTGTTCACCTGCGCGGGATCCTAGCCATTGGTTACGATCGGTCAACTGCGCGCTTTTCGGTGGCCTCCGGAACGCGCAATCCGTGCGTGCCGCACTGCTTGGTGCTGCAACATCGGCACGCGTCGCAAACGTTCGCCATCCAACGCGTGGAGTCCACTAGCGCTGGCATGTGGGGTGCTTAGCTTGCGGGCATGCAAGACGCCGCATCCATACGCACTTGGTTGACCTACGACCACACGCGGCTGGACAAGTTGTTTTCCCAGCTGCTCGACGCAGTCGAAGGCGCGGACGACCCCACCATTTCCACGGTGTGGTCAGAGTTCGAAACGGGATTGCTAGCGCACTTCGACGCGGAAGAGAGCCACCTGTTTCCGCTGCTGGCTGGTGACTACCCCCGCGAAGTCGAAGCTGCCCAACGTCAGCACTCGCAGATCCGCGCTTTGGTCGCCGAGCTGGGCGTGCGCGCGGACCTGCACACGATCCGCCTGGACATCGCTGAGGAATTGCTCCGCCAGCTGCAGAAGCATGCCGAGTTCGAAGACAGCACGGTCTACACCTGGGCGGAGGCCGCCCTCAGCGCTCCGGAGCAAACCCGCATGCTCGAGCGCTTCAAGAAGCCGGCGCGTACGCCCTTGCCCGGGGCAACCAAGAAGCGCTGAAAAGACGTGGCGAGTCGCGCCGAACCTGCGGCCGCCCGCAGCATTGCCGAATTTTGTGCATGCTTCCCGCGCTCCGAGGCTGCGCATGCCTCGACGAGGTTTCCGTCGAACTCGCCGCTGTGACAAACTAGGGGCATGGCGCCCAAGGGGACAGCGTTGCTAGGGATCCTGGCGGCTTTTGGGCTGGTCGGCTGCCCGAAGCAGGAAACCGAAAATCCGCACGCTGCGCCCAGCGCCGCACTCAGCGGCAGTGCGGTGACAAGCGGCTCGACCTGCCAATCCGCGGCAGAGTCCATGAAAAACGCCAAGCCCCATCGCAGCGCCGATCCACCCTACGCCGACTGCGCGTACGGCGTGTTCGCCCACTGCGGCGGCGGCAAGGGTGAACGCGGAGGCCTATGCAGCCGAAGCCTGGACCAGGCCGCCACCGCCGCCGCCCGAAAACAAACCCCCGACGCGTGTTGCTACGTGCCAGCGGATTGACTGCGGCTAACGCGGTACCGGCGGCACATACACGTCGTTGATGGTGCGCACGTTGCCACCGGCGGGGTAGCCATAGGAAGCGTACCAGTCAGTGCCCCAGACCACGATGCCGAAGGGCGCGTCGCTCTTGGCCACGTGGCTGCTCACTCCGCAGTTGGCGACGGGCACGCCGCCGCGCATCAGGTCAACGTACGCAACTTCGTAGGTGCCGGCAGATCCGACGGGCTGCCACCCCGTGATGTTGCCGAGACACGCAACTTCGACGTCTTTGAAGCCAGAGCCTGTGTTGAGACGAGTGACCACGAGGTTCGTCGTGGAGTAGGTGGGGTCCGTGAAGAACACGTAGCGATTGAGGAACTGCTGAGGTGGCAGCACCACCACCCAGTCTTCGTCTCCTAGCACGCATCCCGGGGGTACGAGCGGCGGTGGGTTTGCGGAGCAGCCGGGGCGCGAAGGCGGATCTTTTTGAATGCCACCGGGCATGTAGTTCGAGATCAAGAACGGGTGGTCCTTGTCTTGGGAGCGCACTACGAAGGGCTGTAGGGTTTGGAACTCGACGGTGTTGCCGGCGTTCAGCACGCTCGGCGCTCCGGGTGGTGGGCCAGGCTCATAGGTCAGCGTGGTGCCGTCGACGACGCCCACAATACGATGGGGCACACTCTCTGGCTGAAGGTTGTTGCGCCGCGTGGTGATCAGTGGAGCGACGTATTCGCTGCCAAGTGCGCGCACGGGCGGGATCTGCTGGTGGGTGGAGTCGTGCCCGCCATTGGATGCGGTCTGGGTCGGGGCGACCAGGTACGTCGTGCCGGTGAACACACCGACGGGATTGTCTGCGGACACGATCATGCCGTTTGCGTCGCCGAGCCACTGCAAAATCTCGCCGGCGCCCAGGGTGTAGGTTGTCTTGGTGCCTGCAGGCGCTTGGGCAACGCCGCCGCCGGCAGGTAGCGTCTTTTGCGGCACCACATCGACTTGAGTGCCATCCACCGTGCCCACGATGTGCGCCCAGACTTTTCCTGGGAACTGCGGTTGCGCAGGGTCGCTCTGGTCGTGTGGAGCCATCGTGACATAGTTGGTGCCGTAGGCGGTGCTTGGGAACAGCAGCGTCGCGCTGGGCAGGAAGCTGAGTGCGCCGCCATAAGGCAAGATCGCGTACGCGCTGACGGGTGTGTCCGTGGTGACGTGGAAGGCCGCGCCGCGGCCACTTCCGACAACGGCGGCGTTCTGCGCGAGCGCCGGCGGTACCGGGCACTCCAGGGAAGACACGTTGTTCACACCGGGTTGGTGCGAGAGGAACAAGATCGCGACTTCGCCCGGGGGCAAGCCCGTTGCGGGGACGGCCTGGTATTGCACGTTCGGTACGTTGCCTTGGGGGATGCGAGCGAAACTGGTTACGTTGAAGCTCTGACCATTGCGCGTGACGTTGATCTGCACTGGGCGTGACCATGCGTTGGCGAGGAACACGGCGTAGCAAGGGCCGAGGGTATTCTGCGAGTTGGCCCAGCCCTGCCCCGCGAACGGCGGATCCGGCGCGTAGAAGTCGCAACCTAAGTTGCCGCCCGCCTTGCCCGCGGCTTCACATGCCCCGACGCACGCACCCTCGAAGCAGCCTTGGTCCGGTGGGCAGGTTTGTTTCACCAAGCCGTTCTCGTCCACGACGGACTGCAGATCGGGCGAGCAGCCGATCTTCGGTCCGGTGCTGCCGTCCGGGTTGCCGCCGCCGGTGCCGATCACCGCGCCGGTGGCGCCGGTGCCGGTGGCGGCGCTGCCGCCGGTTCCAACTCCTGCGCCGACGCCGCCTCCGCCAGCGACTCCGCTGCCGCCGCCCGTGCTGCTACACGCGAAAGCAACGCCGGCGATCGCCGAGCACAGAGTAAGCCAGGTCCGAGGTCCCAAGAAGCGGGGTTGCATGCGCTCCATTCTAGCGCGCGCAGCCGCCAGCAGCGGCGCCGGAGTGGAACTCGGGGAAATGCGCCAGGATTGCAGGCGGTTCGGTAGGCCGCATCGACGTCAAACCTGGCGAATCGCTGGCGCCACTTGGACCGTCCAGGGCAGTGGGACTTGGCTACTCGGAGCGCGTGGTCAGTGACTCGTCAACGCCACGGGGCAGACGTCGCCGATGCGTCTGCATACGGCGCGGCGATCCTCACCGGCTCGCACCGCTTGCTCGATCCATGGGCGCACTCGCTGTTGCCAGCTCGGGTCGTTCCACAAGTTCTTCTGTTCCAGCGGGTCCGTCGTCAGGTCGAATACCTGAGGCGTCGGTTGGTCATTCGAGACGATGACCTTGGTGCGCCCGCTGACCAAAAAGAATCCCTCGAGCGCCCAGGCCCGAAAGGCGCACGTGCTCTGCCCGGCGATCACGTCCGGGTCTGCTGTGGGTCCGAGCAGGCTGCGTCCGACGAGGTGGGGCGCGTGCAGCAGCGGTTCGTCTTGCAGTCCAAGCACGTCGCGCACGGTGGGCAAGACGTCCAGGTTCTGTACGTTGCGCTCGTGCCAAGCGTCTAGCGCCTTGGCCCAGTTCGGATGCGCTGCCAGTACCGGCGGTGGAACGCGGATCCAAAACGGAACCCGCAGCGTCTGCTCGTAGTAGGCCCCCAGGCGGTCCGGCTTTCGCCGCGGCATCACGTTCTCGCCATGGTCCGAGGTCACAAGCACCACTGTGTTTTGGTCGAAGCCGTTTTGTTGCAACGCGCGCATGATGCGCGCAACCAGGTCGTCGATGTATCGCACGGCCATGCCGTAGCGTTCGGTGTCACCGGGGGGGCCGTTGAAGGCTGGTGTGCCCGGCCCCGCCCAGCCTGGCAAGTGAGTGCCGTCGAAGTGGACCACGCCGACGAACGGACCTTCGTTCTTGGCGAGCTGTTCCAGATGACGGACCGCCTCGTCCACCACTGCGCCATCGTCCGCTGCGGTACTACCGCTGGGAACCGCTTCAGACAGCTCCGTGCCCGTGCGCACGTGGTCGACGTTGCCGTCGATGAAGTACTCGTCGAAATGACACCAAGAATAGGCTTCCGCCGCGAAGAGGAAGGTACGCGCGCCCGTTGCCTTCGCGACCGACCAGATGGAATGCGCGCGTCCATAGGCGTCAGCGGGCCCGCCAGGCTCCACGCCGGACAAGATGCTCGGCACGCTGGACTCGGTCGCGGTCGAATTGCTGCGTGCGTAGGGGAAGACGAAAAAACCGTCTGCTCGGCGCGCTGGGAGCGAGGACTGGTAGGGCGAGACCTGCTTCGCTTTCAGGTTGGTGTTTGCGTAGTCCAGGCCGTCGAACACCACATCGGCGCGCAGCGACTCGTGCACGATGACAAGGATGTTCGGTCGGGAGGCTCCCGTACGCTTCTCGAGCTTGGGACGAACCGGAGCCACTAGATGCCGCTTCGAGGTGCCGCGTGCCAGAGCGAACTGTACGATCGCCGCTGCGGCGTTGGCGTCGACGGGCAGTGGAGACTGAAAGCCCGGCGCGACCAAGACGAGTCCCGACAGCACCACGTAGCCGAGGGCCCGGAGCCCTCGCAACAAGAACCCCGGGCGCGTGCGCGGCCTCTCCGACGGCGGCGGCGCCAATAGCAGCCACGCGGCGACGGCAGTGGCGGTCGCCGCGAGCGCGTCCTGCCACTTCAGACCCCAAGAGCCGAGCCGCACCAACCACTTCGGCTCGGACACGACGAAGTTCAGCACTTGCCAGCTCGGTGCTTGGTCGAAGTTCTGCAAGTAGGCAAAACTCAGCGAAAACAACAGCGCTGCCGTCAGCGCCGTGGCGATCCGAATCGCCTTGGCCAGTCGTGGCCGCGCGACGACACGGCGCATCAGCGCCGTGTACAGCGACCAGGTGGCCAGCGACCAGGCGATGCCCAAGGCGTACAACAGTGCATCTTTGGCTTCCCAGCGTCGGGGGTTCTCGTAGCCCGCCGCGCCCAATCGAAACACGAAATCGGTGCAGACGAGCCCGACGGCAAAGGTCAGCGCGCCACGCGCACGAAGCTTTTCCTTCAGCGCGTTGGCAAAGCCACGGCCGGGCTGCGAGTCCTTCGGCTCGGTGCTCGTCCTTTCGACAGCAGGAGTCACGTGGAACCTCCTTGCACCACGCGCTCGAGAATGTCGAGCATGCGCTGCTCCACGCGCGGCCACGCAAACTCTGCCTCGACGTAGCGGCGCCCCTGGGCACCTTGGCGGGAGCGCAGTTCCGGGTCTTCGAGCAGTCTCGCCAGTGTCGTGCTGAAGGGTGAGGCGGCATCGTAGGCGTCGCCGCCTTTGCCACGCTGTGCGAGTCCCCGCGTCACGGCGCAGCCGCCGTTGACAAGCACGGACTTGCCGTGCGCCCAGGCTTCGAGCACCACGAGGGACAGACTCTCGAAGCGACTTGGTGCGACCACGAGCTCAGCGGCGTCGAATAGCGCGCGCTTTTCCGAGTCGCTAACGAAGCCGAGCACTTGGATGTCGTCGCGATCGGGGATGCGCGCGCCGGCGCGTCGCCCCGCCAAGAGCAAGCGCAGCTCGGAGCCGCGGTAGGCGCGTCCGTCCAGGCCTTGGAAGCTCAGGCTCGCGTGCTGTTGCTTGAACTTCACGAACTCCGCGCACAAGTCGCCGACGCCCTTGCTAGCGGACAGCCGGCCTACGGAAAGTACGTAGGGTGGGGCGCCCGCCTCGGGTCGGGCGTTCGGTGCTGCTGGCCCAGGAAGCTCGATCCCGCAGCCCACGATGGCGTCCGGCAAGCTGTCCACGTCGAAAAGCTGCCGGACGAAGTCTCGCTCTTCGGGCGTGTTGTAGACCAGCGCGCGCGGCGTCGAAAAGACGCGGCGATAGATGCGCTGCGTGATCTGCGGCTCGTCGTGCGCGGTCGGAAAGAGAAGGGCGCGTTGCTTCACGCGCTCCATACCGTAGACGGTTGGGTAGTAGAGATACGTGAAAAAGACGAAAGCGTCGTAGTCACCAGCGACCTGCGAAAGCCGGTCGAGCAGGCTCGGCAGGTACGGACCTTGCGCCACCACCCAAGCCGGCTCCAGTCGACTGAGCCGCGGCCCACGAGTGGTCAATAGCCCCAGCGCGTCGTGCAGCAGCGGGAAACGACGAAACGGCACGGCGAATCGCTCCACGCGCACGCCATTCAGCTGTTCCACGCCAGGCGCGTAGTGATTCGCCCAGCTGCGATAATCGAATGCGCAGCTCGTAAACACGGTGACGGCGTCCACCTCGCTGCGGCGGGCCAGGTGCTCCGCCATCAAGCGACAGTGCAGTTCCGCGCCGCCGTTGACGTCTTTGCCGTAACGCTGAACCACGAAAGCGAGCCGCACGGCAGGAGGCCTACGCCCAGCGTCCCCCGGCGTCGATCCCGCGTCTCGACCGCCGGCGCCCAGAGGGCTGGCCGTCCGGGGATCCTGGCGCCCGCGCCGGGCTCGTTTCTCCGCAGAGGCCAAAGAATCCTCAGAAAAACCGGGAAGACATGTTTCTTATTGATAACGACTTTCAATTGCAATAAAGGTCCATGCCTACGGAGACAACACCATGCGGCGACTACTAATCGGGCTTGTACTTTTGAGCGCGGCATCGAGCTGCGGCAATGACGAGACAGCAGCTGGCAGCGGCGGCGCCGGCGCGAGTGGCGGCAGCGGTGGGTCGAACTGCACCGGCGCCTACGCCTACGTCAGCCGCTACAGCGCGGACCAGAGCAGCGTGAGTCACAGTGGACAGGCTTGGCGCCACGTGGCGATCCTGGATCTGACCTCACGCATCGAGGGGCTGACGGATCGCATCGAAAAGAACGAGCTGCAGCCCGAAGCCGGCAAGGTCGTGGCGGAGCTCGACTTCTTCCTGCGTTTCAACCCCGACAACGGCAATCAGCCCGTCGCATTTCTGAGCGATCAAACCCTGAAGCAAAAGACCTACGACGACATCTCCAAGGACAAGAACCTGATCGACAAGCTCGCCGGTAGCGATACCGCGACAGACCACAAAGTATGGAACGACGGCACGGCCTTCGTGGGCGCGCCGGGATCCGCATCCCCCGTAGCGCTGGTCGACGCATGGTTCGCGGAGATCGAACAGAACGCCATCGATCACGCCAACGCGCCACGCAAAGGGCCCGGTGATGTTGCGTTGCCGGTGCATGTGACCGCGGACGGCCGGGATTTGGCCGAGCTGGTGCAGAAATTCATCACGGGCGCCGTCGCGTTTTCGCAGGGCACCGACGACTACTTGGACGACGATGTCGCCGACAAGGGCCTGCGCTCGCCCAACACCCGCGACGGAGACAGCCCTTACACCGTTCTGGAGCACGCCTGGGACGAAGGCTTCGGTTACTTTGGCGCCAGTCACGCGTACCCGAGCTACAGCGACGAAGAGCTGGCCGGAAAGGGCGGGCGTCCAGAGTATCTCGCGGGTTATCACGACACCAGCTGTGACGGTGCTTTGGACCTGACCTCCGAGGTGAACTTCGGACACTCCGTCAACGCCGGCAAGCGCGACTTCGGAAGCGCGGAAAGCGCAAAAACGGACCTGACCAAAGACGCGTGGGAAGCGTTCGCAGACGGGCGCGATGTGATCGCAGCCGCGAAGGGCGACGCGCTGACCGCGGACGAGTTGGTCAAGCTGCAGGAAGCACGTGACCGAGCAGTACTCGCTTGGGAAAAGAGCATTGCGGCAACGGTGGTGCACTACATCAACGACGTGCTCAAAGACATGGGCAAGATGGGTAGCGCCGACTATTCGTTCACCGGTCATGCCGGACATTGGAGCGAGCTGAAAGGCTTCGCGCTGGTCCTGCAGTTCAATCCGCGAAAGAAGATCAGTGACGCGGACTTTGCGAGCCTGCACGAAAAAGTCGGCATGGCGCCGGTGCTCGAAGCCGAGGGAAAAGCCGCGCTGGACAGCTACAAGCAGAAACTGACCGAAGCGCGCTCACTTTTAGCAGCGGCCTACGGTTTCGCACCGGCCAACATTGGGGATAGCGACGGCAAGAACGGATGGTAACGAGACGTTGGCTTGGAAACTTGGGCGCTGCGGTCGCCCTCGGCGCCATCGCTCTTGCGATGGCGTCGTCGTCTGCGTGTGGTGAAGAAGGCGGCGGCGAAAAGAAGGGCGGCATCGAACCAGGCCGCACGCGCGCGCTGGAAAGTTCCGCGCAGTGCGCGCTGGAAACGAGTCGCGACTTCCTGACCAAGGCCGACGCCCTCGTGAGCGCAGCCGCCGCGCTGGAAGCGGCACCGACGGACGCCACCAAACTGAGCGCGGCGCAAACGGCTTGGCAGGACGCCATGAGTCAGTGGCAACGCGCGGAAATGATGCAGTTTGGGCCGGCTGCGTCGAGTACCGCTGCCGTCGGCGGGCAAGACTTGCGCGACCAGATCTACTCCTGGCCCCTGGTCAGCACCTGCCGCGTGGATCAGAAGATCGTCGAGAAAATCTGGCAAGGCGCCTTCGCGACGGAAGCCGTCAACGCCCGAGGCCTCGATTCCATCGAGTACCTGCTGTTTCACGCCGGTCCGGAGAACGACTGCGCAGCAACGAACCTGATCAACACGGACGGTTCTTGGCTCGCAATAACCGACCTGGAGTCCCGCCGCGCCGCCTACGCGTACGCAGCCGCCAAAGACGTGCAAACGCGGGCCCAGGCGCTCACGAACTCCTGGGAACCGGCAGAGGGCGATTTCGTTGCGAAGCTGGCACAAGCTGGCAAGAGCGGGCCGTACCCGTCGCAAAAAGAAGCGCTCAACGCGGTCAGCGACGCCCTGTTCTACGTGGAGCTCGTGGTCAAGGACGCAAAACTCGCCAAGCCCCTGGGCATGACGCCAGAGTGCGTGGCGGCAAGCTGTCCAGAAACGCTCGAACACCAGACAGCGAAGCGCGCCAAGCGCAGCATTGCAGACAACATGGCCGGCTTCGCGCTCTTGTATCGTGGTTGCGGCCCCGGCGCGACCGGCTTCGACGGGCTCTTGCGCGACAAGGGTGGCGCTGCCGTTGCCGACAAGATCGACGCGGCGCTCTTGGACGTGGACGCCAAGATCCTTGCCATCGAAGAGGACGACCTCGCCGAAGCGCTCGCCCAAGATCAACCGAGCGTGCTGGCGCTCTACGAAGCGGTGAAGCGCTTGACCGATGTGCTCAAGACCGAGTTCGTGATGGTCTTGGACGTGGAAATCCCGCAGACCGTTGGTGGCGACAATGACTGACCCCGCACCCGCTTGCGGCGGGTCGCGCACATTCTAGGTGGACGACGTGGAACTGCTCGAAACCATCTTGCGCGCCGGCACCGAGCCCGTGGCGCGGCTATTCAGCGTGAATGCACGGATTTTCGGTCCGTACCTACTCGGCGCTGGGCTGTTGGCGACGCTGGTGTGGGCGTTCAAGCTGCGCCGAAAGGTCTCTCTCTGGCGCTTCTTGTTCCCGCGAGAAATCTGGTTCCACCGTTCTTCCTTGCTCGACCTGCAGCTGATCGTGGCCAAGGCGCTCGCCTTTGCGCTTCTGCTGTGGCCCTTTGCGGTTTCGGCCTCGGTGCTGGCGGTGAAGCTCGCGCTGCTATTGACCCAAGTGTTCGGAGTTGGCCCGGCGGCGAACGCGTCGCCGGCACTTGCGCTGGTCGTGTTCACGACCGTCGGCTTCTTTGCGGAGGACTTCGCTCGCTACGTCGTGCACCGTCTTGCGCATCGGGTCCCGGTACTCTGGGAGCTGCACAAGGTGCACCACTCCGCCGAGGTCCTGACTCCGTTGACGGTGTATCGGACGCATCCGCTGGAGAGCGTGCTCATGCGCGCCGGAGCGGCCACGGGGATTGGCGCTGCCGCGGGAGTGTGCGCTTGGGCCTTTGCTGGCAGGATCACAGCTTGGGAAATCGTCGGCGTGCACGGGCTTTCTTTCGCATGGAACATGTTGGGCTCGAACTTGCGGCACTCCCACGTGTGGCTCTCCTTTGGCCGCATGGCGGAGCACATCTTGATCAGCCCCGCGCAACACCAGATCCACCACAGCGATGACGTGCGGCACCACGATCGCAATTTCGGATCGACCTTTGCGCTCTGGGACTGGATCGGCGGCTCGTTGTATGTGACGCGTGGTCGCGAAAAGATCCGCTTTGGACTGCCGCCGGATCAGGAAAACCATGGTCAAGGCGTCGGCTCGGCGCTTTGGGCTCCCATGGCTGCCGCGCTGCGGCTTCTGCAACGCGGGAGCGGAACACGCGCTGTCGGCGCTGCCCGAGCGCGCGCGCTCGGAGCCTCCGCGTTGGCTCTGGGTCTGGTTTCTGCGAACGACGCGGTTGCCCAGGGCGAGGACGAAGTGATCGAGGTGGTAGCGACGGCGGAGCCCGAAGCCGCTCCGGCGGCTGCCCCTGCAGCACCAAGCGCACCCAAGGCGCCCCCCGCAGCGAACGTGCCGGCTGGGAGACCGGTTCCTGCTGCGCCAGCCACCGGGAACGCGGCGGCTGCAGCTGCGGAGGCCGAAGCCGGCGACGCCATGGACGTGGTCGTCATGGGTTCCCGCGCGGCGCGCGCGTCCGGCAGCGTGCAAGTGATGAACGAAAAGAAGCTCGGGCGTTTCGAGCACGACGACCCGCACCAGATCTTGCTCGCGGCGCCGGGCGTCTACCTGCGCATGGAGGACGGTTTTGGACTCCGCCCGAACATCGGGATCCGCGGCGCGTCATCAGACCGCAGCAAGAAGGTCACGCTGTTGGAAGACGGGATCCTGTTTGCCCCCGCGCCCTATTCCGCTCCGGCCGCCTACTACTTCCCGCTGATGACGCGCATGGCTTCGGTGCGCGTGATCAAAGGGCCATCGTCGATTCCCTATGGTCCGCAATCCATCGGTGGCGCGGTGGATCTGCGCACGCGCTACATCCCAACCCCCGGCGCGGGCGCGGTGGACGTCGGACTTGGCAGCTACGGCTATGGCAAGCTGCATGCGTGGTACGGAACCAGTGACGAGCGCTCGGGGCTGTTGGTGGAAGGCGTGCACCTGCGCAGTGACGGCTTCAAGGAGCTGGATGGCCGTGGCGACACCGGCTTCGATCGCAACGAGTGGATGCTCAAAGGGCGGTACTTGCTCGACCCGGAGGCGAAGATCCCGCAAGAGCTGAGGGTGAAGCTCGGCTACTCCGACGAGACTTCCAACGAAACCTATACTGGCCTGACCGACGCCGACTTCCGCAAGAACCCCTTGCGGCGCTATCGCATCACCGCCGGAGATCAAATGCAGTGGCGGCGCACGCAAGTGGAGCTTCGCCACATTGCTACGTTTTCGCCGGAGGTAGAGCTGGAGACCGTCGCCTACCGCAATGACCTAGACCGTGTCTGGTCCCGGGCGCACGGGTTCGTCGGCGCGGAGTTCGGGGACGTGCTCGCGAGTCCGACAGGCGCGCGGCGCGTGTACTACGACGTCATGACCGGCGCCCAGGACTCCGCGACCGCGGACGAAAACGTGCTGGCGGGCCCCAACGGGCGTAGCTTCGTTTCCCAAGGCATCCAAAGCACCGCGCGTGTGCGGGGCGCTACGGGGCGCGTGTACCACAGCGCAGAATACGGTGTGCGTTTCCACCAGGATCGCACCGAGCGGCTGCAAACGCGCGACACTTTTCGCATGGAGTCCGGTCGGCTGCGTTTCCAGCCCGTGCCGAAGACTGCAGCAACGGACAACGAAGCCTCGACGCAGGCGGTTGCGTTTCATGCCACGAACGCCATGACCTTCGCACGCTTCACGGCGACCCCTGGTGTGCGCGTCGAGTTGATCCGCTGGCAGTACGAAGACGCGCTCACGAACACCAAGCAGGCGGACGGCTACGACGTCGTGCTGCCGGGGTTGGGTTTGTACCAGGGCATCAACGACGACTTCGGTGTGCTGGCCGGGGTGTATCGCGGGTTTTCGCCGGCGGCGCCGGGCCCCGTGCGCAGCAAGCCCGAAACCGCTTGGAACTATGAAGCGGGGGTGCGCTACGCGCACCGTCAGACGCGACTCGAAGCCATTGGGTTCTTCAACGACTACGAGAACCTCACGGATGTATGCACCACCTCCAACGGCTGTCTGGATGTGAACCTAGACCGACAATTCGATGCCGGCACCGTCCATGTGTACGGCGTGGAGCTCTTCGGAGATCACACTTTCAAAGCCGACGGCTTCGACGTGCCCGCCAGCCTCGCGTACACCTACACGCGTTCGCGCTTCACCACGGGATTCCAAAGCGAAGACCCGCTGTGGGGTGATGTGGAAGAGGGGGACGAGTTGCCGTACGTTCCACGGCATCAGGGCCAGGCCAGCGTCGGCGTGGAAACGAAGCGATGGGGCCTCGTCACCAGCGGCACATTCATCGATCGCATGCGTGAAACCGCCGGCACGGGCGAGCCCGCGGACGAGGAAGCAACCGATCGTCAATTCTTGTGGGACGTGGGCGGTCACTTCGTGCCTTGGAAGAAGGCCCGGGTGTATCTGAACGTGAAGAACGTGACGAACGAGATGTACCTGGTCTCCCGCCGCCCCGCTGGCGCCCGACCGAACGCGCCACGCAGCATCCAGCTCGGGTTCAAGCAAGAATTCTAGCTCCGCCTGTGCTGTGCCCATAGGGTGAGCCAGACTCCGGACGATCGCACTAATGCGCTGAGCTGGCCTCGTGGCGCAGCACGGTGATGCGGCCCTCGCTCGGTCCGTCCCAGGTTTCATTTTCCGAGTGGTCCGCGTGCGGTCCGTCGTGCTCAGCGGCCAAGCTGCAGGCAAGCTCCGCCCGTCGCTCGGCAAGATTGGTTGCGGTCCCGGCAATCTCACGGGTGACGATCAACAAGGCTTTCGCGCCGCACTGCATCTTGCGCGCATGGTAGCTGGGGCTTGCCTTTCGTCAATCGCGCGGACGCACGGATTGCGAAGCCACGGCGAATTGCGCGCAGTCAATGCGTGGACGCTGGGCAGAGTGACGCCCGCGCAGCTCTGGACCGGCCGGCGAACCGACCCACGCGCGGAATTTTTGGGATCACGCGCCGCTTCGGCACGCAGGTTGCTGGCGTGGGCTACCGTTGTTGGCAGAATCTGACGATCCCCGCACTTTTCCTCCCGCTGGTCCCACAGTGCATACGACCGCTCCATACGGGACCGAAGTGCCAATTCTCACGGCCGGTTCGGTGCTGTCGGATACCTACCGCGTGATCCGCCCCCTGGCGGCCGGAGCCATGGGCGCAGTGTACGAGGCGGAACACCTGCGCCTCGGTCGGCGCGTCGCGATCAAGGTGCTGCGCGACGAGTTCCGCCGGCATCCGGAAGCCCTTGTTCGTTTCCGGCGTGAGGCTGAAACCGTCGGGCGCTTGCAGAACCCGCACATCGTGCAGGTCTTCGACGTGCATGAAACCGCCCAGGGTGATCCCTACTTCGTCATGGAGTTTCTTCAAGGCGAGTCTCTCGCGGAACACTTGCACCGCCGCAAGCGAGTCTCCATGGCGGACGCCCTCAGGTTCGCGTCTCAGATCGCGTCGGCCCTGGCGTCGGCGCACGAACAGGGCGTCGTGCACCGTGACCTCAAGCCCGATAACATCTTTCTGGTCACCGTTCCGGACCAGCCACCGTTCGTCAAGATCTTGGACTTCGGCATCGCCACCGCGCAGAACGGTGGCGCTCGAGTCACGAACGAGAACACGGCGCTGGGCACCGCGGAGTACATGGCGCCCGAACAGGCGCTGGGCAAGCGGGACATCGATCACCGAGCGGACCAGTTCGCGCTTGCGGTGGTTGTCTACGAAATGGCGTCCGGCGATCCGCCATTTTGCGGCGACGACCCCATGGCGGTGCTGTACCAGATCGTGCACGAGCAGTGTCCCACGTTGCACACGGCTGCTCCTTGGGTCCCCGTGGTCTTCGACGACGTTCTGGGGCGCGCGTTGTCTAAGAAGCCGGAAGAGCGCTACGCTAGTATTTCGCAGTTTGCTTGGGCGTTGGAGAACGCTGCGCGCAACGTCGGTGTGGCGGAAACCATGGACGCCATCCCGAAGCCCAAGACGCGCCGTAGTCAGCCTGGCCGCTACCGCAAGACCACGCCACCTGGATTCGAGCGCTATACGCCGCCGCCGAGCGAGCCGCGCACGGACGCGCCGCGTTCAGCAGATGAAGAGCACGCGCGCTACCGCAAGCGGGCTGCCCGGTTGTTTGAGGAAGCCAACAAAGCACTCAAAGAGAAGCGGTTGAATGACGCAGTCTACGGTGCTGAACGTCTCTTCGACCTGGCCATGCACCACCGAGACGTCGAAACCTACGAGATGATGGCGCGCATGGTTCCCACGCTGGACAGGATCTTCGAAGCGCGGGTCGGCACGATGAGCACTCGCCTGGTCTCGACGGACATCGATCCGAAGCGGCTGAACCTCACACCACGCGCGGCCAGTCTGCTCGAGCACGTGGATGGCGGAACGACGGTCGGCGACGTCCTATCGAGTTGTGGCATCCCACGTCGAGATGCCGTTCGCATGCTGGCAGGCCTGATCCGACGCGGCGCCTTGCGCATCGACGCCTAGGGCAGCCAGGTCCAAGGGGCCTACGCCAACTCGATCAGGCCGGCTGCGCCCATGCCGCCGCCGATGCACATGCTCACCACGCCGCGCTTGCCGCCGCGTCGCGAGAGCTCGCGAATGATCGTGGCGACCAGCTTGGCACCGGTGCAACCCAGCGGGTGACCCAAGGCGATGGCGCCGCCGTTCGGATTGAGCTTCTCGTCGGGGATGCCGAGCTCGCGCTGGACGTAGACGCACTGCGAGGCGAAGGCTTCGTTGATTTCGAAAACGTCGATGTCTTTCACGGACAAGCCCGTCTTTTCGAAGAGCTTGCGGATGGCCGGCGCGGGACCAATGCCCATGATCGCCGGATCCACGCCTACCGTCGTGAACTGACGGAACCAGGCTTTGGGTTTGACGCCAAGCTTCTCCGCAGTGGCCTTGGTAGTGAGGATCGCGGCGGCGGCACCGTCGGAGAGGGGTGACGCGTTGCCCGGCGTCACGGAGCCGTCCGTGGCAAAGCTGGGGCGCAGGCCCGCGAGCCCCTCTAGGGTGGTGTCTTCCCGGATCAGCTCGTCAGTCTTGAACTCGAACTCTTTGCGTGTGCCCTTGTCGAAACCGATGCCGCGCACGGTCACGATCTCGTCGTCGAAGTTCCCGGCTTTGCGCGCTGCGGCGGCCTTTTGCTGGCTCTTCAGAGCAAAAGCGTCCTGCTGCTGTCGGCTCACCTCGAACTTCTTGGCGACGTTCTCCGCCGTCGTGCCCATTGGCGTGTAGACGTTGGCGAATCGCTCCATGGCCTCGGGACTGGCGCTGATCTTGTAGCCGGTCATGGGCACCATGCTCATGCTTTCGACGCCGCCAGCGATCACAATGTCGTGGTTGCCGAGGGCAAGCGCGCCAGCACCAAGCGCCATGGCTTGCAGCCCGCTGGAGCAAAAGCGATTGATGGTCATGGCGCTCGTCTCCTCGGGCAAGCCGCCCAGGAAGCCGGCAACGCGGGCAATGTTCAGACCTTGTTCGCCTTCGGGCATGGCGCAACCGAGTACCAGGTCGTCCACCATGTCGGGCTTGACTTGGGGCACGCGTCCGAGCAGTGCGCGAATGACATCGCCAGCAAGCTCGTCCGGGCGTTTGAGCACCAGCGAGCCCTTGTGTGCGCGGCCAACGGCAGAACGGACGGATTCCAGAATGGCGATGTCAGTCATGGATGAGTCTGTAGCGGCGCAAGCGACGCGCGTCGAGGGGGCGAGTTGGCGGCGCCTTGGGTGCCCTTGCCGAGGGCCAAGAGAATACGCCGTTTTCCTGGGGCTCGGGTGGGGCTGGCGGTGGCGGGACGGCGGGCCCCAGCGCTGGCGGAAACGCTGGTTCCGGCGGGTCTCTGGAAGCGGAAGCACTGGCGCAGCCGATTCACCCAGTGCGTGGGATCCCTGACTCGCGTTTCAACACGATGCCGGCAACGAGCGCCGCGATGCATTGCCCCACGCCCGTCGCGACGATGGCGCCCACCGCGCCCAAGGACGGTGTGAACCAAGCGGCGCCGATGGTCGCCAGGGCCAGCCCCGCGCACAGTCCGGCCAACGTCTGACGCACGTCTCGCACCATGGCCAGGGGGACCAGCGCCACCATCATGAAGAGCGCTGGCGCGGTCAGAATGGCAGCCAACGCGGTTGGTCGAAGCGGCGCAAGCTCCAGCGCGTAGGCACGAACCAGCGCGGGCAACAGCAGCCAGGCGACGGGAGCCACGACGACCCACAGGACCGCAGCGGCGAGAGCAAGCGACCCAGGCCGGATGCGAGTCTGCCCCGCGGTCGTGCCGGCGAGGGCGAGCAAGCTAGCGAAGAGGGGGACAAAGGCCGCATTCCGCGGCAGCACCGTTGCCGCGTTGAGCATGCCTGTGCTCGTCGCGCCCAGCGAGAACTGCACGGCGAAGAGATCCAACGTTGATAGCCCGAAGAGCAGCGCGTCGAGAACGAAGTAGCCGCTGGAGGCCGTGACCGCGCTGCGCAGTTCGTGCCAGCTCGGTGCACGTGGCATGAGCGCTGGCTCTTTACGGGCGGCGTGCAGGATGGCTGCGCAGAACACCAGAGCAGAGGCTGCGCATGCCAGTCCCAATTGCAGCAGCGAGCCGGCTGCCAGGGTACCCACAGCGAGTAGCCCCGCGGCCAGCAGCCCCGTGACGACTTCACGCCAGGGTCGAGACAGGCCGCGTCCGTAAGCAAAGACAAACCCTGCCCAACTCTGACCCAAGGCAGGCAGCAGCCACAAGGTGGCGACCAGGGACAAAGCGACCACGCCGCCAAGCGGACGGATCGTCAGGGCCACTGCGACAAAAGCCGCCGTCGTCGCCACTAGGTACAGCGAGTGGCGCGCTCCTAGTTGCGCTGAGTCTGCTTGTTCGGCTGTGCGGTACAGCGTGAGGGTTGCCAAACCCAATCCGGCCAGTGGCAGCACGACGCCAAGGGTCATATGGCTGACGCTGAACACACCAAGCGCTTCGGCGCCCCCGAAACGCGAGATCATCACGCCCACAAAGAACAGCGCCGTCTTGAACGCAACGAGGCTTGCAAATAGCCAGATCGCGCCTCGACTGACCCGCACTACGTCCCGCGCGGTCACCGGAGCAATCGTTTCAGGCGCTTCTTGAACTTGAAGTAGGCGCGATACGGCGTTGAGGCTTGGTTCAGCCACACGTCGGTCATGCGCTCGGTGACGAAATCCCACGCGTTCTGAGCTGGGAACTGCCGCGGGTTGTCTTTCCCCAGCGCCTGCGCGGGACAGTCGAGCGTGGCGGATGGCCGCGCGCTGACGAAGTACACGATTGCATATCGGGATTCAGCTCTCGATGGCCCTTCCGGGTTAGCCACGCGATGCAGCGAAGAGAGGATCAAACGATTGGTGAGGCGCTCGGTCATGTCGGCGACGGTGACGACCACCGTGTCGTCGAAGCCAGAAAGACGCTGCCAAGACCGAGTCCGTGAGAAGACCTCCAACCCCTCGGACGTGGCGGGCGGCGTGAATCCGAGAATCCCTGCGCCGGTGTGCTCAACGGCTCGCTCGAGTTCGCGAGCGCTCCGCTCTGGCAGCGGCGGGTAGTGGATCAGTCGCAATAGGTGGGGCCCGCCCGCCGCGGCATCCGCAAGCCACATTTCAGGTAGGTCTGCCGTCCGCGCCAGCATGCGCAGCGTTCCGTCGACCATGCTGTCGAATCTTGCGTGCAACGTGTCGAGCACTTGTGACCAATCGGCCGGCTGGCTCGGCTTCGGGTTTACCGGATAGGCCTCTGGCCGAGCGCGCCGCTCCGGGTGGTGCGCAGCGCGCTCCGCGACGGAGTGCCACAGCTCCTTGAAGTCAGGACGGCTTCCTCGCAGCGCTTGTTCCACTCCGAACGGGATATAACCGACGAAGCCGCGCCCTTTGTGGAAACGTCGCTTCTCGGCTTCCGGCAGCGAGAAAAAGCCCCGCGCAGCGCCGTAGCCCGCTTCCAACGCGTCCTGGCTCAAGCCGTGATCGACCAGCGCGAAGAAGTCGTGTTCTTCCAGCGAGCGTCGCATGCGTGAGACTTGTTCGTCGCGCTCCCCCCGGCTGCCCGTCTGAAACGCCTCCAGGCTCACCAACGGCAGTTGGTCAGGCGTGAGCCGGCGTGCCTGCGAGGAAGCGCTCATAGGCGAAAGTGCACCACGCGTCGTGCCGGCACGGATTCGTGTCGGCCTTGCCACTTTCCAAGGGCCGCAAGTCGCAGGATCTTGTTCAACGTGAGCGTGATTGAGTCTGCTTCGACACTGCGTTCCGGCGCGCGTCCACGACGCTGGTGCCATTTCTGAATCTGCTCAAGCAACGCGCGATCTTGCTCGAGCACTGCGTTCTTCTTGCGCCAACGAACGTGCGAACCCAGTTGCACGTATTTGGACGTGAGCCATTCGACGCGCGTGCGCCCGGCCGACTCGGGTACGTAGAAGAAGTGTCCATGGTGGCGCTGCCATGGTAGCGAGAACTGCAAGCTGGCGTGATTGGGCAAGTCGAATCGGGCGAGACCCAGCGGTCTGCCGGGCACCGGATCCCTGGCGCTTGCGGTTGGAGGTGCAAAAGCGATCAGGCCCGTAGGTGTGACGCGTAGCTCGTGGCTAGACTGCGTCGCGCCGCTGAGCGCTCGTCGAAAAAAGTGCGGGTGTGTGTAGCGGTGTAGGAACGCGGTATGCACCGGATCAAAGAAGTTCTCGATTGCCGTGATTGCGTCGCATTCGATGAGGGTCGAGCCCTGATTCCAACGCGTCTCTTCAAACTGCGGGATTTCGGGGATGCCGCTGGCGTCCGCGGGTCCGTCCCCCATCCAGACCCAAACATACGGCTGCCGTTCGACCGCCGTGCGCGTGGGCACGCGGATACCGCTCGGGATTGATTCTCCTTCCAACAAGGACGGGATTTCGACGCAGTGACCGCCCGCGTCGAAGCGCCAGCCGTGATACGCGCACTGCAGCGTGTGTTTTCGCAACGAGCCCCGCGACAGCGGCGCTTGGCGGTGGGGACAGCGATCTTCCAACACGACGGGCGCGCCACTTGCGCCGCGGAACACCACGAGTTGCTCGTCGAGGATCCGCACGCCGCGTGGCGCGCGGCGAAGCTTCGAGGAAGCACAAACAATGTACCAGTGGTTCTTGGGCAGCACTGGCGCTGTGTCGTTGGATTCCGCCATGGCCTGACCAGGCTGATTTTGGTAGCCTAATTCGCCCTGAGGCGATCGGGCAAGGCCAGCGGCTCATGGACCCGTATCTCTCTACGCTCACTCGTAAGTATCCGACGATCAAGCCGCCGCCGCGTCGCGATCTGGAGCAATACGCCATCGATGTCGGCGGCGTGTACAACCGCTCGCGTTACATCGCGAGTCTGGTTCGAGGCGCGGGCCTGGTGATCGGCGATGACGACTTGGTCACGCTCTTCCTGGCGGGAGATGGATTTTCCCTGACGCTGCTGGAGAAAGACGAGCGCGTCCTCGACGTCATCCGCGGGAATCTGCCGGACGCCGCCGCCGTGGAGTTGCTTCCTACGGATTTGCACAGCGTGTATCAAGGAACCTGGCCAGAGCTGGATCGCAGCTACGACTTCTTCGTCACCTCGCCGCCGTACACACCCGAGGGGTTGAAGATCTTCAGCGCGGTGGGGATCCAGAACTTGAAGGTGGGTGGGCTAGGCTTTATTGCCAGCCCGTACGACGCAGACGAGAAGGCCGACGCGGTCAGCCACGAACTGATGCGCTTCGTCTTGGAAAATGGCTGCATCCTGGAGCGGATCACTCCCGCCATGACCTTCGAAGAAGGCCTCGGGGCGTATCAGATCGTGGTGCGCAAGCTGCGAGACACCACGGCGATCAACTGGCTCCGGCCGCTTGAGGGAAAGATGTACGAGTGGGAGGCGTTCGGACAGCAGGACGCCTACAAGCACCGGTCGGTTTGAGGACCCGTGCGCGCACAAGGCATTGGTCCGGACCCGCACCGCCGCACCGCACTTTCGGTGGCGCGTGCGTACCTACGCGGCGGCACGCATGTGCTGCCGAACGTCCTGGGCGCGCAGTGGCTGCCGCGCCGCGCGCTGGAGCGCTTGGCGCTGCGTCGCTTTACCGCCGTCGTGCGCCACGCCGCGCGCTCTGTTCCGTACTATCGCGAGGCTCTGGCTGCCGTGCGCAGCGAAGTGTTTCGCGAGCGCGCGGACCTAGCGCGCGTCCCCATGCTCGAAAAGGCGGTACTGCGCGACCGGCAGCGGGAACTACTTGCCGACGACGCGCTGCCGGCCGCCAAGCTTGCGACGCGCAGTTCCAGCGGGTCTTCGGGGGTGCCGGTGCGCGTGGTCTTTGACCCGCTGCTCGACTTGCCGCGCCGCATGCAAGAGCTGCGGCTACTCACGGCGCACGGATTTCAGCTCTGGCATCGACAGCTGATCTTCGATCACCCCGGGCACCTGACGGATGCGCCGTTCTTGATGCAGCGCCTGGGCCTATGGCGACGAACGCCCTACCCGTGGCAACTAGACATTGAAGCTGGAGTTGCGCTGATCGAAGCCGAGCAGCCCGAGGTACTGCACGGCGTGCTGTCCAGCCTGCGGCTGTTGGCACTGGCGGTTCAGGCGCGCGGCGGGCTCTCCTACCGTCCGCGCCTGTGTGTCTCCAAAGGCGAGTTGCTCGACGCCGCGACCCGGGCGCTGATCGAACGCGCTCTCGGTGCACCGCTCGTAGACTATTACGCGACCGAGGAGGTCGGCATCATTGCCTGGCAGAGTCCGTCCGACGATGGCTACCTGATCGACGAGGACATGGTGCTGCTCGAAGTCGTTGACGCCGCGGGCCGTCCGCTGCCCGCCGGTCAGACAGGGGAAATCGTCGTCACCAATCTGTATCAGCGCTCGATGCCGATCATTCGCTATCGGACGGGTGACCTTGGGGTGATCTCGCCGCACCCGTCGAGATCCGGGCGCGGGCTTCGGGTGCTTTCGAAGCTCTTCGGCCGCCGCGTGGACTGCATCGTGACGGCTACTGGAGAAGTCCACCACCCGTTCGCTTTGCTCGGCGTCGTCGAGGACCGAGCCGAGCTTTCCGCCTACCGCATCGTCCAGTTTTCCCTCGATACGATCGTCGTTCACCTTGCTTTTCGGCCAATCATCGACGCTTCCGTCCAGCGCACGGTGCAGACGGAGATCGCAGCGGCCATGCGCAGTCGCCTGGGGCAGGACATGCAAGTGCTTTTCGAAGCCATGGAGCCAATGCAGTTGAGCGTGGGCGACAAATTCGCCCTGGTCGTTGGGTTGCCCGACGCCGCGTTGCCGGATCTGCTGCGACGCAAGCTGAAGGTGCGCCTGTAGGCGACGGGATTCGCGCATGCGCTTTCTAAGCCGGCTCTACTGGGAAACGCGCTACGTCCTGGCCCCGCGCTGGGACGTGCCCATCCCGGAAGCCTTGCGCGCTGTTCTGGCTGAGGAAAGCGCACGCTGCAGCGGTGGTTCCGCGCTGGATCTTGGCTGCGGTGCGGGGCAGGTCGCGCTGTACCTGGCACGGCGCGGCCTGCGGGTGACGGCCGTCGACGTGTCGAGCCTCGCGCTGTTGCGCGCTCGAGTCCGTGCGCGTCGCGCAGGCGTCCGCGTGCGCTTCGCGCGGGTGGACGCCTTCGAGCGCCCGCTGTCCGCGCAGGGGCCGTTTGGTGTCGTGGTGGACGTGGGGCTATTCCATGGACTGGAGCTCGGGCAGCGAGCCACCTACGCCAGCCACATGCTGCAGTGGCTCGGTCGCGAGTCCGCCCTGGTGCTGATGGGATTGCGGCCCGGTGCCGATCACCGCGTTGCAGGGATCAGCGACGGCGATCTTGAGTGCTTCCTGCCCGAGCTGTGCGTGCACTCGAGCACGGAGGTCTCGGGCGTGCGCTTGCCCACGGCGCTCTACGTACTGCGCCGTGACTAGGCCAAAATCCTCTGCAGTGCCGTGCGCAGCTCCGCGAGGGATGTAGCGCGCCGGGCGTCGGGCAGATCCGTCCACGCGCCTTCCAACATCATGCCGAGGCTTGCTCGCAGCTGACTTGGCTTGCTGCGAAAGCCGACGACGAGCTTGCGTTGTGCACGCGCGCGGCCCAGCTCCAACGCAACGCCGGTGCCAGCGCCGTCAAAGACCGTGATGACCAGCTCGGCAGCATCCACAGCCTGTTCGTTCTGCTGCAGGATCTGCACGCTGCTCGCGTGCTCGGGAATGTCGTGTTGCGGCACGAACGCCTGCATACCGAGCTGTGCGCAGACTTCGGCGATGCGATCGTTGAGTCGCTGGTGCTTCTGCGTCGAGACTCGCGAGCTCAAGAAGACACGCATGACGATCAGCATGGCCTGGAGGCCGCCGGCGTATGAAGTCTTTTGTCCTGCCAAGACGGTCAAGGGCCACTTCAGCGTCGTTTTTCGACTCCGCATGGGCCGCGTCGATTCAGTTAGTATTCTCCCGCCGAGCTGCAGGCTTGGCGCTTCATGACGGCCGCAGAAAACGAGCGAAAGGAAGCGGAGTCGGTCCGGGATCCGCGCTTCCGCGTAGATGCGGCGAACGTCTTTCTTTGGGTGGCGATTGGCTTCAGCGTGCTGCAGGCGGTCGCCGCAACCTACGTCGGCATGCGCACTTGGGACTTCCGCGCCCTCGACGCAAACCTGATCGATCACTCGTGGCAGATCGAACTGCCGTGGCGCGCTGCACGCGGGGAATGGAGCGGGCGCGACTTTCACTACCCGCGGGGACCCCTGTGGCAGCTGCTGACATGGATTTCCATGGGCCCCGGGGAGTTCAAGGCCTCCGCCGCGGTCACGGGGATCCGCCTGGTTGCACAGGGCGTCGCGATCTTGCTCGGATGGGTCCTCGCGACGCGTCCCGGTGTCGGGCGCCTCCAACGTGGCCTGGTGCTGCTCTGGGTCGCAAGTCTCGGCATGGGCGCAGGGGCTGAGACCCTGCGCTCCATGCTTTCGGTGGTGCACGTGCTGCTGTACGCGCCGCCGGCCGACCGCTCGGATGCCAGCTGGTCGCGTGCCGGGCTGGCAGCGGCAGTCGCGACGGCTGCCATGCTGATCTCCTTCGAACGCTTGGTATTCGCAACTTTCGCGGTGCTCGCGATGACGGCCTACGAAGTGCTTGGGCGGTGGCGGAGGCGCCAGTCGGTTCGCCCGGCCCTGATGCGCCTGCTGAAGTACGCGACGTGCCACGCCGGCTTGCTGCTGCTGCTATCCCTGGTCGGGGCCATGATCGGCGCAAGCCCCGTCGCGTATTTCGCTGGGCAGCGCGCGTTGGCGGCCGCCTACGCGGTCAATCTTGCTGACGCGGCGGACGCGCAGCTGGCCGCAAACGTCAGTGTCTTCCTGGCGCTTGCATTGCTAGTGGCGGTGAGCGTGTTGTGGCAGCGGCGTCTCGCACTGAGGCCAGGCTGCTTCCTAGTCGGTGCGTTGGCTTCGGTAGGTTTCGCCCTGATCCAGCCCAATCCGGGGCACATCTATCTATCCGTGGCTCCGACCGTCGTCGTGCTCGTCGTGATCTTCGCGACGAGCACCATGACCTCCCGAGCCATCCGCGTCGCGTGTGGCCTGGCTGCCGCTGCGTTCACGATGGCGTGGTTCGGCGCTGGCTTGGGTGAGGTCTGGCTGTCACCCAAAGCGCTGGTGCGCGCCCACGACGTGTGGACTGGCAAGGTCACTGCCGATCCCGGTTTCGCCACGGACATGTCCCGCGCGGCGCTGTGGGCCAGCGGCAAAGTGCAGCGCGAACAGCCGCGTTGCATGGTCATGCCACCGGGTCGCACCGCATTGCACGCGCTGGCCGACGTGCCTGGACCAACGCTGATGGCGATCCGCTGGAACACGCAGCATGAAGCAGAGCTGGCGCGTGGGATACGCGACTTTGCTTGTGACTACGCCATCTACCAGGTGTTCAGCTTCGACTCGCAGCAGAGCCCGTATCGCAGCTGGTTCCTGGGCGACGACTTCCTGGCGCTGGCGGAACTTTATGAGGTGGAGCAGACCTTGTCGCCCGCCACTCTGGCCCTGCGTCGGCGGTCAACGCCCTACCCGCCTTCGGTGCTGGAGCTTCCCAAAGGCGCATTCGTGGGCGACCACGCCTTGAGCATCCCCGGGGAAGTACTGCTGCCGCTGCCCGTGCCCGTGACCGGCGAGGATGTGCTCCGCTTGCGCTACACGTTTTCTCTGGGCGGGGTCCGAACCTTGGCGGGTGCAGCGCCCAAAGTCGAATTTAGGTTCGAACAGGACGGCGTGCCCTTGGACGCGTTTGCCGCGTGGTCAGACATCGAGGTGGGGCGCGCCGCCGACGGAGACTTCGCTCCCGATTTGGAAGCTGTCGAGTGGCGCTTCATCGCAGATCGCAAGTCCAATCGCCGCGTCTCCGCCAACGGTCTGCGCGTGCGATTGACCAAGCGCGGCCGCCTGTCACCCAAGGAAGCTAGGCTGAACATTCACGGCGCACAGCTCATCCGTGCCTCCAGTCCGCTGCGATCACCACAACGCAGGCAATGCGACGGCTTCGTGAATCTTTACGACCGCATTCAAGATCGCAAGGTGATGCCGCGCAGCGTGGCACTGCGCCCAGACGATGAGCGCTTTCTGATCCACCCAACACACTACCCCGAGGCGTTGGCAGAGGTTTTTGTTCCGCTGCGCCCGTGCCCGTACCGCTGTTTGAAAGCCAGCGTGGGCAACGCAGGCAGCAGTGGGGACGGAGCGCGCTTCGAAGTGCACGTGCTCGACGGGTTGCTACGCCCGCAGCTGGCGGCTTTCCCGGTGGCTCCGGGCGAGAAACGCTACTTCGAGCTCCCCCTGGAACGCTGGGGCGATCGCGACGTCTTGATCCGTTTCGGAACCCACGCCGGCGACAGCGCCGACGACGACCAGATGTTCGTGCAAGAGCCCGAAGTATCGCTGTGCACCGCGCGTCGACTCTTGGCCTGGTCGATCCCCACCCGGGAGGTGCGAACCGTCCGTGGCGGTGCGCGGCCCAGCGACAAGGACATTCTCTTTGCGCGATCCGGTGGCCGCCTCGAATACAGCATGCACGTCATTCCGGACACCTGCCTGATCTACGAGTTCGAGGTGCGTGGCTCGAGGGGCGCCGTTGAGCTCCGAACCTTCGTGGCCCAGCACGATATCCTGCACCGCCTGGACAATCAGATCCTGAGCGTGGGCGAGCCCAGCCGTCGGGTCGCCTTCTCGCTCCACGATTTTCGCGAACGCCCTAGCAAGCTCGTTCTCGACGTCACGCCGATCCCAGGGGCAGGCGATGTTACCGGCGTGCTCAAGACGCCCACCTTGGGGTCGTGCGCACAATGATGGACCGCCGTAGGCTCGCCAAGCTGGGGCTGCTCGCCGCCGCCTGCTACTTCACCTGCGCGGTGTTGGCCAGCGCGCGAGGGTGGAGCATGCGCGTCGACGACCAGCTGCTCGAGGCCCGCGCCTACGACTACGCTTGGGAGCTACAGCTCATCCGCCGCGCGCTTTCCGGAGAGTGGGTGGGGCGCGAGTTTGTCTATCCGATCGGCCCACTGTGGCAGGCCATCGCGTCGCTCCCGCTTCGGTTTTCGGCGTTTGACGCCCCGGCCGCGGTCGCCGGCATGCATCTGGTCTTTCCCCTGTGCTCCCTGGGCCTTGCGGGGTGGCTGGCGTGGTGGCTCGCTCCGGCTTGGGCCGGCAAGGGCGGCGCGCAGTGGTGGCGACCAGCCGCTGCGTTTTCTGGCGTGGCGCTGCTGGCGCTGCATGACGACGTACGCAGCTTCCGCGCGCTCTTTTCGTTGGCGGTCGTGGTGGCGTTCGCCAGGCCAGCGGACCGCAGCGTGGTCGGGCTTTCCTGGCGCCGTGCGGCGCTCGTGGCGCTGTTGATCTCTTGTGCCCTGGCGCTGTCGTTCGACACCGGGCTGCTTGCGGTGCTGAGCGCGGTCTCCGTCTTGGCCTACTCCGCGTTATTCCGTGGGGGTGTACGCCGCACTGCTGCCGCCGGCGGCAGATTGCTGGCAGTCCTGATCCCGCTGCAGCTACTGGCGGCGCTGTGGATCAGCGGTTCGCCAGCTGCATACGTCCGCTACTTCCTGGAGAGCGTGCATATCACTCGAGCATACGGAACGGTCATGGTGCTCAGCGGCGCCGGGTTGCGCATCGGTCCTGTAGTTGGGTTCTTGTTGCTTGCGCTCGTCGCTCTGGCTTGGACGTCTCGACGCGGCCCCGCTTGGGCGGGCGTGTGGCTCGCGGGTGCCGTTCCCCTGGTAATGCGCGGCGTGCTGCGCAGCGACTCGGAGCATGTGTACGCCAGCTTGATGCCTGTGGCTGGGATCTTGTGGCTGATCTCGCTAGGTTGTGTCGAACGCTCCCTGGCAGTTTTCGCTGCTCTATCCAGCGCCGTGTTTGTGCTGGGTTGGTTTGGTAGCCACCGCGACCGCCCGTCGGCATGGGCGCCGACGGTGTTCTACGAAGCGTTTCGTTCCCGCAAGCCGCCGCAACCGAGCGGCACGGAGCTGGCGCGGGTCCGCAGCTGGATTTCGGGATCCCTCGCGGCCGGTTCCTGCGTCGGGCTGCCTGCTCGTTTGGGTGTGCTGCATGCCACCACGGGCATCCCCGGCCCCACGCAAACGCTGCTGGGCTGGTCTCCGAGGCTGCAACGTCTCGACGCGGAGCGTATTGCGAACGCGCGTTGCGACCTCTTCCTCAAAGAAATTGTGTCCTTCGACCATCCGCCGCCATTGTGGAGTTGGGGTGCTGGCGAGACGCTGCTCACGTTTGCGGAGCTCTACCAACCGACGGCGCCCTTGGGACCGGACTTGGTGGTGGGCAAGCTGCGAGCGCGTCCAGCGCAGGTGCAGCGGAGGCCGTTGATCGCGGGCTTGCTCTCGAAGCGTTACCGCCTGGACGACGCGCAGCCGCTGCACTTCGAGTTGGGGCGGCGCGTGCCATGGCACCACCTGGTGCACGTCGCCTACGACTTCGATGTGCCGTGGTCGTCGGCGCTCGCGGGCAGCACGCCGCTGCTGGAAGTTCAGTTTCTGGACGGCGAGCAACCGTTGAGCGACTGGATGCACGTGCCCTATCCCGCGACCGGGCGCGCCACGTCGATCCTGCCCGTGCACCCGGAAGTGGCGGAGTGGCGCTGGGTCGCGGGGCGGATGCCACAAGCCTCCCGCGCGGCGGACCGCCTGCGATTGCGTTCCACACGCCGGGGCATGCGGCTTGGAGCAGCACACTTCACGCAGCTGGGCGTGGAAGAGCTGGTGCCGCCGCCTCACATGCAAGCGCGCGCTGTCCCCGAGCAAGCAGTGGATCTCGCGGATCGCGTCGCCACGGGGCGGGCGTACCTACGCGCTCCCGGTGCGCATGTCGAAGGAGACGCGCTGGTGATCCCGCCGACGCGCGCAGGGCAGCGTCACGCAGAAGTGTTTGTGCCACTGACCCCTGCGGCGGATAGCTGCTTTTTCGCCGAGGCGTTCGTGCCCGGGGGGGAAGGCGACGCACGCACGGAGTTCGAAGTGCACGTGATCGCTGGCTACGAGCGCCCGCGCTTCGTGCTGGGGACTGGCGCGCCGGGAGACAAGCCGCGTCCCATCGAGCTTCCCCTCGCGGACTTTGCCGGTCAAGAGGTGCTGTTGCGACTAGCGACGCGCTCAACCACCGCATCGACTGACGCAGCGGCGCGCTTTCTGCGCCCGCGCGTCGGACGCTGCATCACGCTGCGCAACTTGATGCACGACTTCCACCAGGGCGTGCATCGCGTCATTGCCGGTCGTGCAGAGCCTTCCGGGGATGCCCTGGTGCTTCACCCATTGCCCATCGAGCAGCGCCCCACCTTCGTGCAGCTGGACGTGGACATTCCCGAAGACGCATGCCTTTCGTTTGATGCAGCCGCAAAGGACGACGCGGACGGCGTGGCCATCGCAGCCGGCGTGCTTGCAGGGGGCGTGTACGTGCGGCTGGCGCGGCCCGAGCTGGCGCCCGGCAAGGCTGAAGTGTTCCGGGACTTGCCGCTGCGGGAATGGGCAAAGCAGCGCGTCCTCATCGCTTTCGAAGCCCTGCCCCTGGGCACGGGCCGCGGGTCCACAGGGTTCGTATTTCGCCCACGCATGCACCGCTGCGGGGACGGCGCGCCCTGGCCGTTTGGGAAATAGCGCGCACTGTTCTAGGGTGGCGCACGCGCACCCAAACGGCACGACGCGAACTGCGCAGCCCGCGCTCGGCAGGGGCAGACGCGACGGGGTCGCAGCGCGAAGCGGCTCAACACGCCGTACATGCGAATCGTCATGCGTCAGCAACGTGTGGCGCCCCGGACACGACAGGCCCATGGAGGGTGAGCGTATGCGTAGCCGGCGGGGGCAGTTGAAACCCGATGTTCACCGTCGTTGTAAACAGAAGAGCTGGCTCGCCGCAATCGAGCAGCGAAACTTGTGATCAATGGACAGGCGTCGGCGTCTGCGTCTGCGCCCTAACTCCGAAAAAGCGCGGTCGCGTCAACGACCCGATCGATCAAGTCTTCCGACCACGTATTGGGTTTCAGGCCGTAAGGCGAAACAAGCGTCAGGATGACGCGTTTGCGCGTCTTCGTATACTCGGCAAAAAGCGACATTTTGTCTTTTAGCTCACGGGCGTAGCTTTTGCTCACCACGTAGGGGTCATTGCTGAACTTCAGCTCACAAAGATTGATCACGTTGTCACGCCGATCGAAGAGTAGGTCCACCTGTGCGCCTCGGCGTTTTTCGGATTTGGCCCTAGGCACGAAGCGCCAAGTGCCGACGCTAGTGACCAAATTGTCGATGCCCAGCGCTCGCTGCAGTTCTCGCGCATGTTTCAGGCAGACGCCTTCAAACGCGTACCCCTGCCAGGCTTTATAGCTGGGCGTCTCGGCGCGGGCGCGGAAGTAGCTGGCGCCACCGCGCGCCAATACCCCGCGTGGCGCATGGTCCATCCATCGCAAATAGAAGAGAGTGAATTCATCGATCACGCGATACTGCGTGCTCTTTTTTAACGAGCCGTAAGGGGTAATGCGTGCGATGAAGCCCGACTCCTCGAGCTCTTGCAGCCGGCGATTCAATCCGCCGCCGGAGCGAAGCCCCGAAGCGATGACCAAGTCTTGACGGGTCATGCCTTCGGCACGTTTCGCCAGCGTGCGCAGCAAGAGCATGTGCTCTTCATGCTCTTCAAATAGGCTGGCAAACACGTCATCGAATTCGTTGCGGAGCGGGCCGTCCCGCTCGAAGCACAGTCGTCCGATGGCTTCGGTGACGGACTCGCTGCGAATCAGGCGGTCCAAGTAGTAGGGCACACCGCCGAGCGCTAGGTACAGCTCCAGCGTCTCGCGGGGTTTCATGCGCATGCCGCGGGCTTTCAAGTACTTGTCGGTTTCCGCCAGCGAAAGTGGTGCCAAGCGGATCTGGCGAGTGAGTCGATTATGTAATCCGGATTTTGCGTGCACGATTCGTCGCAACATCCAGGATGCCGCGCTGCCGCAGAGCACGACCTTGAGTTGTGGGATCTTCGACCAGCGTGCGTTCCAGTGGTAGTCGATCGCCTCCAACATGCCCGCCCGCGGCGTGGCCAGCCACGGAAGTTCGTCAAAGAATATGACGATGGTCTTTTTGGGTTCCGCTTGTGCGCGCCGCTGGAGTTCGTCGGAGAGATAGGACAGCGCGTCCTCCCAGCTGCGAAAATCCGGCAGGGGCTGGCCACCCAGAAATGTGCTTTCCAGCGCCTCGCGAAAGCGCCGGCGTTGGAGCGCCGCGCTACCTGACTTGGTGCCGGTGACTTCGAAATAGGTGCCTGCCGCCTCACCGAGATATTGTCGGATGAGATAGGTTTTGCCGATACGCCGGCGCCCATACAATGCCAAGAGCTCGCTGCGCTTGGATGCGAGCATCTCCGCGAGCGTTTTCTGCTCCGCGTCCCGTCCGACAATGCCTCGTTTGCTCACGTTTTCCAGTATATGTGGCCAATCTTCCCGCGCCAGAAAGATTTGGCCACGTTTCTGTGGATAGGTGGCCAAATCTGTACGCCGTGGTCACATTTGGCCACGTTTCTGTGGATAGGTGGCCAAATCTTGCTCTCGGCTCCCGGCCGCGCCGCGCGGGTGGGCGCAAACTGATGGCTTGAGTGACCAGACTCGCTTTGCCGAGGCCACCCAAGCCGCTCACGAAAGCTACGGGGCCAGTCTGCATGGCAGTGTGCAACGCGCGGAGCTCACGGCGTGGAAGCTTCGCGGTGCTGCGCGGCGACTGCGCGGCGACTCAAAGCTGCGGAACGAACGAGGGATGGGCGCGAAACTGGGCGCTCTGCTCGCCGACCGCGCTGTTGGCGCCAAGTCGCTCCGCCACGTTACGATGACGGACTGGGCCGCAACACCCAACAAAACAAAAACCAGCTATCCAGGACGTGTGTTGCTACCGCGGTGGACCGCCGCCGCATTGCGCGGCCGGCAAGTGCAGGCGGTTGTTCTGTTCTTTGCACTCGTCGGTTTTGCCGCCGCTGCCGTCGTCGTCCGCGACGAACCACAGGTCCACGGGGCCATCGGGTGGGTTTGCGTAGGTGCAGCTCACGGTTTCACAGGCGCCGGGTTGCAGCGTCGTTGTGGTTTGCGTGGAGCAGATCACCGTGCCGCCGGCTGCGGGATCACCCAGGTAGAACGTGCCGGGCACTCCGGCGGGTGCTTCGAGCAAGCCGCGGTTGCACAACTGCGCTTTCAGCGCCCAACCGGCGACGCAGTCGTCCTGGGGCGTGGCGGGTTCGCCGCCAGTCAGGTCGATCAGCGGCGGTTTGTCCGTGATCAGACCCTGCACGTTCTGGCGGTAGTTGTTGAAGCTGTCCCAGTTGTTCTTCTCGAGCAGCGGGATGCTGGCGTCGTCGTTGATGTTGGTGATGTGATAGGTGTGCTGGTTCCAGATCGCGCGGGACGGCATCCAGCGATTCTCGGGATCTTGCAGCACGAAGATGCCTTGCTGCGCGCCGGTATGCGGCAACTTCAGATCCGGCTCTGTGGTGCAGCCGAACCCCGCGCCGCTGCCATGGGTCGGCACGATCAGGTCGGCGTGGTTGTCGGCGTTCACGTCGGCGATGACCGGGTTTTCCAGGATTGTGCCGCTGGTGAGGGGCTGCGCGAAGCGCACTTGGCCAGTCGTGCCGTCGTAGACGCGCAGCCAGCACTCGTCGCGGTAGACGACTTCGGCTTTGCCATCGCCGTTGAAGTCGAAGACGCTCGAACCCGTGGACCCGGACGAGTTGTCCTTGGTCGGTTTCGTCCAGCGAATGCCCGGGGATGCGCAGAACGCGGGCAGTGGCGACGCCGCACATTCGCGGTCGAAGACGACGTAACCCGTGAATCCGGCCGAACCCACTTCAGGTTCTCCGTCGCCGTCGAAGTCCGCGACCGTGGGCGGCCCGCCCCACTGCTGTCCGAAGCTGTAGGGACCGAACACGACGTTCCCGGTCTTCGGATGGTAGATGCGGATCTGGCCTGGGGATCCGGACTTGGAAGAGATGAGCACGATCTCCGGCTCCGGGGTGCTCTTGTCCCACTGCGCGACGGCCACATAGCCGCCCGGGAACGCCGCGACGCCTGGGGGCGTCTTGTCCGCACCGCTAATGCCGTCGAAGATCTTGTTGCCGACGAGGACTTCCGCCTTGCCGTCCAGATCCACGTCGGCGGCGGCGCTCATCACGCCCCAGTGCCCGCCGGCGACGGAGTTGTTGAACAACACGCTCAGTGTGTTGCCGGAAAGCCGCAGCACCTGCCCCGCGTATACGATCTCGGGTGGGCCCTGGCCGTCGATGTTCACCAGGGCCGCTCCGCCGTCTTTGAAGCTGCTGCCGCTGGTGTTCGCTGGCGTCGGGCTGGTGGCGATGACGTTTCCGAGATTGTCGAAGACGACGACGCGATTGTCACCTTGAATGCCGACGATCTCCGGCTTGCCGTCACCGGTCAGATCACCAATCGCCAGCTGAGAGCGCGAACCCAGGTTGGCGGGTTTGACGAAGACCTCGGCGCAGGTATCGCCGCGCAGCACGGCGAGACTGCCTCCGGTGGTGCTGTTGTTGAAGGTTGGAAACAAGATCTCCGGCTTCTTGTCACCGTCCAGATCAGCGACCATCGGTGTCGAGATGACGGCGGTCTTGGTCCACGAGCAGCGCACGACGGGATCCTTGAGCTGCTCCGCTGAAAAGCCTTCTCCCGTGCACTCGGGATCCGTCTGCTTCGTGGTTCCCCCGAAAGGAATGCAGCGACCGTTTTCGCAGTAGCTGTCGTTTTCGCAGCTGTCGTCCGCGCCGCCATCACCCACGCTGCATGGGCCGAAGTCATCAACACACTGTCCCATCAGGCAGTACTTGCCGCCGGAGCAGGGGACTGTGGGACAGCTTCCCGTGCTGGCGTCGGCGCTGATGCCGGCGCCGCTGCCGCCGCTCGCAGCACTCGCGCCGGAACCGGTCGTCGATCCGGTCCCTCCGCCGAAGCCCCCCGGGCCCGCGGATCCTCCGGAATCCGTGGAAGAGCACGCGCTCCACAGCAGAAATGGAGACAAACCAAGTACCGCCAAGCCGCGCCGAATCGTCATGATTTCCGAAGACTAGCCGCGGGCCTGGGGCCGCGCAATCCAGGCTAGGGTTGGCGCTTTCGGGGTCTTTTCGCTATCACCACCAACTATCACTGCCAAAAGGAGCGATCGCACTCATGAAACACCTGACTCTGTTTTCGTCGGCTCTCTGCATCGCTGCGCTTGCCCTCTCAGGTTGCAGTAGTGACGATTCGAGCGCTTCAGGCGGTGGCGGGGCGGGGACCGGTGGCAGCGGTGGCGGGGCCTCCGGAACTGGTGGCGCCAGCGGCGGAGCCTCCGGAAGTGGCGGCGCCAGCGGCGGAACTTCTGGAAGTGGTGGCGCCAGTGGTGGATCTTCCGGCAGCGGCGGCGCGACGGGCGGAGCCGGCGGCGCGACGGGCGGAGCCGGGGGCGCGACAGGTGGCGCCGGCGGCGCGACGGGTGGCGCGGGCGGAGCCGGTCCCACCCAGCTATGTGGCTGCACCGAAAGCGCAGCGGTCGACCTCACCGCACAGACGACCGTGACCAATACGTTTCAGTGCTGCAGCTATTCGCAGCCGTGCATCAAGATCAAAGTGGGCACGAAGGTGACCTGGACTGGCAGTTTTTCGTCGCATCCGCTCTCACCGTTCACGACCTTGGGCACGCAGCCGAACCCCATCGTCAGCACCAGCAGCGGTGGTTCTACCGAAGTCACGTTCTCCACCGCGGGTGAATACGGGTATTACTGCAGCTTGCACGGCGCCGAGGCGGCACCCGGCGGCGGCATGTGTGGCGGCATCTTCGTGGTGCCTTGAGCCCGTTCCAGGCCTTCCTGCAAGACAGCGTTCGGTAGACCAGCATTTGCTGCGACCAGGCGCGGGGCCGACGCAATTACTTCGCGTCTATTCTCAATTGAGGCGCCACTCGCTGCGGCATCGCCCTTGCTTGTATGGGCGTCATGGATTGTGGAAGCGTGATGAACCATCCACTGGTGACGCTGGCTGAGACGGAGACCGTCGAAGCGGCTGCGCAGGTGATGGCTGAGGGGAAGTTCGGCTTCATTGCCGTTCAAGGTCCAGCGGGGGAACTGGTTGGGGTGCTCACGGATCGGGACTTGGCCGTCCGAGTGTGCGCACAAAACCTGCCTGCGGATGCAACGCGCGTGGGGAGTGTGATGACGACGGAAATCATCAGCTGTCACCGCGACGACTCGGTGGAGGTTGCCGAAGCACTGATGGCTCAACACCAGAAGCAGCGAATCGTCGTGCTTGGCGACGGCGGCGTGCCGGCCGGTGTGCTGAGCCTTTCGGATCTGGCGCAGTGCGAGCAACCGCTGAAGGTCGCTACCTTGCTGCGGCAGGTGAAATCCCGGGAGTTTCGCTACAAGGGCAGCCAACCCCCAGAGCGGATGCCATGAAGATCCGGCACTTGGGGGGGGACACGCCGCGTGTGCCGATGCGGCCCAGCGCCCATGAGCGGATACAGCTGCGGATCGCCACCTGGCCCGTCGCACCCGGCCAGAGCGTGTGGGTGTCCTTGCGGCTCGGTGAGCACGCGGCGCCCCGCACGGTGCGCGCGGCGTGGGTCGAGAACCGTGATGGGAGCAGCTACTGGGAGGCTGAAATCGGCGCATTCGCCGATGGCGACGGCGTTGAGTACACGGTGCTTGGCGACGACCGGGACGGCAACCAGGCATCCGCGGGGCCGTATGGTTTTCACGTTGGGCCCAAGCTCAGCGTGGCGCTCTTGTGGCACCAGCACCAGCCTTTGTACCGGCCGATCGGCAACCCGGGGCCGTTGTGGGCACCCTGGGTCCGTCTGCACGCGCTCAGGGACTACTTTTCGATGCCCTGGCTATTGGCACAGGAGCCGGAAGCACGCGCGACGATCAATCTCACGCCAGTTTTGCTCAAGCAGTTGCTGCACTACGTTGAACAAGACGGCACGGACGATGCGTTGGTATTGACGGAGACGCCCGCCGAGCGTCTTGGAAGCGCCGGGGAGACGGCGGTGCTGCGCAACTTCTTCGACGCGCACTTGCACAATCAGATCGAAATCGCGCCGCGCTACGCCGAGCTGTATCGACAGCGGGCAGAGGAACGCCCGTTTAGTGCGCAGGACCTGCGCGATCTGCAGATGTGGTTCAACTTGGCCTGGTTCGGTGTCGAGTTCCGAAGTGGGCAGGTAGAGCTGCCCACGGGCCAAAGCGCCAGCGTGCGGCGCTTCGTGGAGCAGGGACGTGACTTTCGTCACGAAGACGTCCTCGAGATGGTAGCGGAGCAACGCAAGCTGCTCGCCGCCGTCGTGCCGATGCATCGCAAGCTCCGGGAGCGCGGTCAGCTCGAGCTCACCACTACGCCTTTCTACCACCCCATCTTGCCGCTCCTGATCGACTCCGACTGCGCGACCATCGATCGGCCTGGCACGTCGCTGCCGCGCCGCTTCGCGCATCCGGGTGACGCGGACGCGCAGGTAGAGCGCGCCCAGGCCTATTTCACGCGCCTATTCGGTGCTCCGGCCGCAGGCATGTGGCCGGCAGAAGGCGCCGTCGCGGCCTACGCGGTCCCCTTTTTCGCGCGGCACGGCGTGCGCTGGATCGCTACGGACGCCGGCGTGCTGAAAAACTCCGGCAAGTGGGGCTACCGCGTGGATGAGCCCGACGTGCTCTGCCAACCGTACCGAGCGGAGCACGCGGGCAGCGCGATCAGCGTGTTCTTTCGGGACACCCAGCTGAGCGATGCCGTGGGCTTCCGTTACCATCGGTTCCACGATGCGGAAGCCGCCGCGGCAGACTTCGTCGAGCAAGTACGGGAGCGTTTCGCGTCGCGCGTGACGCAAGACGGCGCGGTGCTGAGCGTGATCTTGGATGGCGAAAACGCCTGGGGCGAATACCAAGACGACGGCCGTCCGTTCTTGCGCGCGCTCTATCGCCGCTTGGCCCGGGACCCGAGTCTTCGCATGCTGACGTTCTCCGAAGCGCTGGACGGCAATCCTGACCGGCACATCGCAGCGCACCCGCTAGAACGTCAGACCCAAGTGCATGAACTGTTCACGGGCTCTTGGGCCGACGAGCTCGCCTCCGCGCCGGGGGTTGACCTTGGAACGTGGATTGGTGAGCCCGCGGAAAACCGCGCTTGGGAGCAGCTCGACGATGCGCGCCGTGCCTTTGCGGACGCCGGGATCGATGCGCAATCACACCCGGATGCGTTCGAAGCGCTGTTTGCAGCCGAGGGCAGTGACTGGTTCTGGTGGTACGGCAACGACCAAGACTCGGGGCGCGACGACGAATTCGATGCGCTCTTCCGCGCGCACGTGCGCGCCGCCTACTTGCTGGCTGGGCTGTCGCCTCCCGCCGAGCTTGGTGCGTCGAGCCTCCCGCCGCGGGTGATCTGGAGTCCCACGCACAAGGTGCGCCAGCTGCCGCCGCTGAGTTCCTTGAGTGTGCATGTGAATTGCCCGGGCGCCGTACGTTTCCGCTTCGATTCCGGTGCGGAGCAGCGCCAAGCGCTGCGACCAGTGGGCGGGGTCATGGCGGGCACGTCGCACTTCGAAGCGCAGCTGCCGCCCGCGCCGCCGGGCACCGCACAGGTACACTTTCGCTTTTCCTGCGAGCGCCCCGGGTGCCAAAGCGATACGTGTCGAATGGCGGAGCAAAGCGTTCTCGTTTCGGAGCCGGGCGTCGGCCACCACGCCGCGCGCGCGCCCCAATAAGTCGGCCCCCGGGCGTGAGCGCACGCTCTTCGTCACTTCTTCGCCAGCGTACGACTAGCGTCGACCGCGGCGTTTGGGCAGAAGCGCGATGCGTTCTTCGGCGTCTTTGCGCAACTTGCCGCACACCAGGTCGCAAAGGTCGAAAATCAAAGGCTCCGTGATCGAGTAGCGGACCGACGCCCCCTCTCGCTCGCGCCCCACGAAGCCCACCTGGCGCAGCAGGCCAAGCTGCTTGGACACGTTGGCCTGCTTCATCTCTAGGCTGTCCACGATTTCCGAGACCGTGTGTGCTCCGCCCCTCAATAGCTGCAGGATCTGCAGGCGCGTGGGCTCGCTGAGCACTGTGAACACCTGTGCCACGCTATCGAGCACGGGGCCTTCGAGGGGGGTGGGCGCGGATCTAGAATACATTGACATATTGCTACGTGGTGATATGTTCCTTCTGTCATAACATAGCCGGCGCCGCGGCGTGCCGCAACCCAAGCGAGTTTCGCACCATGCAATTTCGTACCTCGACGGCCTTCATCGCCGTGTCTTTGAGTCTCTCGACAGCTTGCAGCAGGGAGACGCCGCCCGCCCCGACTAGCGCGCCCTTGCCCACCGCCATCGTCACGACGGCAAGCGCCAAACGGACCCAAAGCAGTGTGACTCAGGAAATCGTCGGCACGGTCCGAGCGAAGACCACGGCAAGCATCGCGCCCAACGTGATGGGACGTGTCAAGCAGCTGAACGTCACGCTGGGCAGCGAGGTGCAGGCTGGTACCGTGCTGGTCCGTCTGCACGCTGGGGAGATCAACGCGAAGGCACGGCAGAGCTCGGCGCTCCTGGATCAGGCGGCACTGGAGCTCAAGCGCACCAAGGGCCTCCGCGAAAAAAACGTGATCGCGCAGTCCGAGCTAGACGCCAGCGCGTCCCGCCACCGGGTTGCAGAAGCTGCCCTGAGCGAAGCGCGCGTGATGCAAAGCTACACGGTCCTCCGCGCCCCGTTCTCGGGAGTCATCACTGCGAAGCTTGCGAACGTCGGAGACCAGGCCATGCCCGGTCGCCCGCTTCTAGTTCTGGAGGACCCGACAGAGCTGCGCCTTGAGGCCACGGTGCCCGAAGCATTGGCGTCGCGCCTCGAACTGGGTCAACCGATGACGGTCCGCGTCGAGGCGATCGGTGCGGTGTCCCAGGCAAAGATAGTAGAAATCAGCCCGAACGCGGATCCAAGCACCCGCACCGTGCTCGTCAAATTCGATCTCAAGAAAGTTCCCGGACTGCGTACAGGGCTCTTCGGGCGAGTGGAGCTCCGCACGAGCGAGCGCAATTCCATCGAGGTGCCTCAAACAGCCGTCGTCCAGCGTGGACAACTCGAACTGGCGTTCGTCGCCAAAGACGGTCGCGCAGGCCTGCGACTCGTGCGCACGGGGCGACAGCGTGACGACGCTGTCGAGATCCTGAGCGGCTTGGACGTCGGTGAGTCTGTGATCACGTCGCAAGTCGCCGTCCTCAGCGACGATCAACCCATCGAGGTCAAATAGTGTCACACGCTGAGTCTGGTTCGGGCCTTGGACCGGCGGGCGTAGTCGCTCGCGCGTTCATCAACTCGAAGCTGACGCCGCTCCTGGTGGTGGCGTCTGTTCTGCTCGGCCTTGTCGCGCTGGTTCTTTTACCGCGGGAAGAAGAACCTCAAATCAAGGTGCCGATGGTGGACGTCATGGTCTCCATGCCTGGCGCTAGCGCGAAGGAGGTCGAGAGCCGCGTCGCTTCACCCATAGAACGGCTGCTCTGGGAAATCCCCGGCGTGGAATATGTGTACACCACGAGCCAGCCGGGCAAAGCTTTGGCCGTGGTGCGGTTTCACGTCGGTGAGGACGTGGAACGCTCCTTGGTGAAGCTGAATACGAAGCTAGCGGCCAACCAAGACCGCATTCCGAGCGGTGTCTCGCCGCCGCTCGTGAAGGTGCGATCCATCGATGACGTGCCGATCTTGGCTCTGACGTTCCACGGTGAAAAACATGACCACCTGACGCTGCGCCGGGTCGCCGCAGAGGTGACCGCCAGGATCAAGCGGCTGCCCGACGTGAGTGAGACTCACCTGATCGGCGGCGTTCGACGCCAGGTGCGCGTTTCTCTCGATCCGGCGCTGCTGTCGGCACGCTCGCTAGGCATGTCGGAGGTGGCACGGGCCTTGCGCCACGCAAACGACCAAACCACAGCGGGCTCCTTGACGACCGACGATCGGGACGTCGTGGTACAAACCGGCGGCTTCTTCACTAGCGCCGACGACGTGGAGGCAGTGGTGGTGGGCGTGCGCGACGGCGCCGCCGTGTACGTGCGCGACGTCGCGAAAGTGACGGACGCCGGCGAAGACGTTTCGCAGTATGTGTTCCACGGCAACGGCGCAGCGACATCGTCCCGCTCCGAAGAACGGCCTGCGGTAACCCTTTCGATTGCCAAGCGGCCGGGGACCAACGCCATTGATGTCGGCGTCGGCGTACTAGACCAGGTAGAAGCGTTGAAGGGCACGCTGATCCCGAAGAGCGTCGAGGTGAGCGTCACTCGGCACTATGGCGAAACCGCCAGCGAGAAGTCGAACGAGTTGCTCTTTCATATGGGCATCGCCATCGTCAGCGTCTCGCTGCTGATCTTGTTCATGCTTGGCTGGCGCGAATCCCTGGTCGTAGCCGTCGCTATCCCGTCGACGCTGGGTTTGACGCTGCTGGTCTTTCATCTCGTCGGCTACACGCTCAACCGCATTACGCTGTTTGCGTTGATCTTCTCCATCGGCATCTTGGTGGACGATGCCATCGTCGTCGTGGAGAACATCGTGCGCCATCGTGCACTGCCCGACAACGCTGGGCTGCCGATGCGGCAAGTGGCCGTCAAGGCAGTCGGCGAAGTCGGTAACCCGACGATCTTGGCCACCCTGGCTGTGATCGCGGCGATCGTACCCATGGCGTTCGTCGGAGGGCTGATGGGGCCCTACATGCGGCCCATTCCCGTGGGATCCACGGCTGCGATGGTGTTCTCGTTGCTCGTTGCGTTCATCGTGACGCCTTGGGCGGCGGTGCGATTGCTTGGGCGAGGTCCAGCGCACAAGGCCGCAAGCCACAGCGCGGACGGTAGACTCACCCGCGCGTATCGAGCGATCATGTCGCGCTTCGTCCGTGTCACCGCTTGGCGCTGGGGTTTTTTGGTTGGAATCACTGCGCTATTGCTTGGTGCTGTCGCTTTCGTTCCGTCCGGGCTGGTGCGCGTGAAGATGCTGCCCTTCGACGACAAGAGCGAAGTGCAGGTCGTGCTCAACATGCCCGAAGGCAGTTCTCTGGAGCGCACTGCTCGGGCCGCGCGTGAGATCGCGCAAGCCGTGCGCGATGAGCCCGAGGTCGTAAACTACCAAACCTACGTCGGCACTGCCGCCCCATTCAATTTCAACGGATTGGTGCGTCACTACTACCTCCGCACCGGGGCTAGCGTCGCCGATGTACAGATCAATCTGCTCTCGCGGCATGATCGCAAAGAGCAGAGCCACGATTTCGCCAAACGTGTCCGCCCACGCGTGGCAGCGATCGCAGCCCGCTATGGCGCCCGCATCGCCGTCGCGGAAGTGCCGCCTGGGCCGCCGGTGCTGCAGACTCTAGTGGCAGAGGTCTACGGCCCGGACACGGAGTCGCGCAAGCGTCTCGCTGAGAAGGTGCGGGAGCTCTTTCGCAGTACCCCTGGTGTGGTCGACATCGATTGGTATGCGGAAGAGCCTCATCCAAAAGACCGACTAGTTCTGGACAAGGAAAAGGCTGCGCTGCACGGGATTGGCGCAGACGCCATTGCTGGCGCTCTGCGAGTTGCGGTGGCTGGCGAATCCATCGGGTTGGTGCACGTGCCGCAGGAACAAGAAGACGTGCACGTCATGCTCGACTTGCCTCGAGACAAGCGGCCGAATACTGAGGCATTGCTTGGTCTGCGCTTGACGAGTTCCACGGGTGCGCTCGTGCCGCTTCGCGAACTGGTGCGGTTGGAACGGACGATGGAAGACCAGAGCATCTATCACAAGAATTTGTTGCCCGTGGTCTACGTGACCGGCGACGTTTCTGGTGGCTCCGAGAGTTCCGCCTACGCCGTGCTCGAAATGAATGACGAACTCAAGAAGCTCGCTGCCGCGGACTACGGTGGGGCAGCGGGCGGCGTGGAAATCTTCAATCTGGCGCAGCCCAAGAGCGACGCGCACCCCGCAATCAAATGGGACGGCGAATGGCACGTAACCCTAGAGGTGTTTCGAGACTTGGGCCTTGCCTTCGTTGCCGTGCTCATCTTGATCTACGGGCTGCTCGTGGGTTGGTTCCGATCCTTTTCCACGCCGCTGGTCGTGATGGCCGCCATTCCCTTTTCGCTGATCGGTATCTTGCCCGCGCATGCTGCAATGGGGGCGTTCTTCACAGCCACAAGCATGATTGGGTTCATGGCGGGTGCAGGGATCGTGGTGCGGAATTCCATCATTCTAGTGGACTTCGCCGAAGCGCTCATCGCCGAAGGCATGCCGATAGAAGAAGCCGTGGTCGAAGCAGGAGCCGTGCGTTTCCGTCCGATGCTGCTCACTGCCCTCGCCGTAGTGCTGGGTGCGGCCGTGATTCTGTTTGATCCGATCTTCCAGGGCCTCGCGATCGCACTCATGGCGGGCGAGGTAGCGTCGCTACTGGTGAGTCGCGCAGCAGTGCCGGTGTTGTACGCAATGGCGCATCGCCCCCGTCGTACGCGGCCACGCTCTGCGGACACACCCCGTTTCGATGTTCCAACGGCGGGTACGCCTGCACTCGAGCACTGATTCTCCGTCGCGCAAGCGCCCGCCCCGCGGCCAATGGCTTACAGGTGCGCCCGAATCATTTGCGCAACCAGGTCGAGCTGATACGGCCAGCGGTACTTCAGCTCCACGCTCGGGAAGCGCGCTCGGCACATCGCCAGCGCTTCCGGGATGTCACGCTCGGAGTGTCCGCCGCCAGGAGTCATCATCGTCGAAAACACATCGATGTGGCTGGCGCCAGCGTCGACCAGTTCTTGCATCGCTCCCAGGATGTCGGGGGCGCAGAACTCATTGTAGGCCGCCATCACGGGCACGTCGTCCATCAGTGCGCGTAGCTCGGTCACGAGTCGTTCCGTACCGGTCCGGTATGGGTCGTTGTCTTCCGTCCGCGGCCATTGGCGCATTTGCTGTTCAAGCTGCTGTGCTCGGGCCACGTCTGCGGGAGACTTGTCGGTCTTCGCGTTCAGCAGTCGCATTTCGCGCAGCAGCTCCCGAGGCACGTCCCGGGCAGGGCTGCCGTGGGCGATCAGCAAGACCGCGCGTTTCTCGGCACTCATGACTGCAGTGTAGAACGGCTTCCGTTCTTTGTGCGCTCGTTCGATGCCAACCTACGAGACAGCCCACTAGCGTTTCAGCTGGATCAGCGTGACGGGCACCATCACCACGGCGCTTCCTCCAACCGGGGGCGAAAAAAGACCCATCTGCGCACGCCCGCGCACGCAGCTCACGATCGAGCTGGGCAAGTTGCCACTGGGCGTCGCGCTGACGCTTTGCACCTCGCCCCCAGGTCCCACTCGGATCGCGAGTTGGATGTTGCCCGACGCATCGGGATAGTCGGCGAGGCCGCGATTGTAACAACCCCGAAAGCCAGGGCGCATTCCGGCGACGACGCGCGTCGCGTCGCTGATGACGCCACCTTGGGTCGTTGGGGGCGCCGTCGATACGGCCACCTTGGGACCGGTCACCGCGATCTGTTGTCCAGAGTCACCGGTCTGGACGCTGCGACCGCGGCTTGCCAGGGCGGAGAGATCGGCGCTCTGACCGGGACGCAAGGGCCCGCCTTTTGTCCGCAGCGTGACGCGGCCGTGGGATACTCCCTGCGCGCTTGCGGCGGCAGCGTCCAATGCGCTGGTGGGCACTTCTCCGTCCTTCAGGACGCCGTCCGTTGCCGCACCGTTGACGTTCAGAGCCGCAAGGGTTGCAAGCTCAAGCTGGTCCAACTGATCCGTGAGCGCGGCATCAGTCGCGCTGGTGTTCGTTGGTGTTTCGCCCAGCCCGGTCCCGGGCGACTTGTTGTCACGCCGCTTGGTGTTTTTCTTCGTTGGCGCTAGGTCGGTCGTTGGCGCTGGGGTTGTGTCCGCCACGGACTCGACGGGCATGGGGAGCGCATGCACGCTCTCGAGCAGCCCGGACACCACGACGCCATCGCTTACCACCGGGTCGAGCCAGTCTGAGTAGAGCGCTCCCACGGCCAAGAAGTGCAGCAGGAATGACAGCGCCGCGACCGTGGTTGTCGCAATGTCGACCTCGAAGGGGCCGTGCACCACTGCCACGGGCAGCTGTGGCTTCGGCTGCACCGGCGGCGGATGCACGAACTGAAAGAGGAACGTATCTGCCCCCACGCGCACCCGACCCCGGGAATCGCCGGTGAGGCGGACCTCGTCGGTCGTGGCTCCATCCAGGTCCAAGAGAGAGCCGTCAGCAACGAGCGCAACGCGCGCGCTCATGTCTCGACTGAGCTTCAGTACATAGCCGTCGGTATCCTGTTCGAAAAGCCGCAAGCTAACGCGGGAGTTTGCCACGACGAACACGTTCTTCTCTCTTTCGCCGATGGTGACGTGCCCGCGCTCCTTGAGCACACGCTCGTCGAGCACGCGCCCGCCGCGCACCCAAGCCACGCGCAGCACCTTTTCGCCCACAGGCGCGAGCGCCCGCAAGTGTTGGGTCATGGCGCCGGAGCGTCGGGGGTGTGGTTCGAAATGCAGCTCCGCCATGCGATGCAGCTCCTTGCGGGTGTTCGCGCTCAGCCGAACCACTGTCGCGGCGCAGCTCAGGCTGTAAGCTGGTTCAGACAGCGCTCCGCCGCAGGAGTTCCCACCCCTCGTCAGGATTCGTTCGCCGGCTAGTTCGAGACGCAGAAGTCTGGCTAGCGCGGGGCCGGCGTCAGGGAGTCGCGGCCCACGGCCCGTTCGTAGCTTGCGCCAATGCGCGCGGCCTCGCCTTCGCCCACGATGTCATACGCCACGTGCTCATCGGCCTTCTCGAACTTGAGGGTGTAGTTCGCCCGCACGATGGAGTCTGCGCCGATCGCGTGTTGCTCTTGTGCGATATGAAGTTCGGCGGAGACGAACCGCCCATATCGCGCAGAAAGTTTGTCGTAGGCGCTCTTGAGCTGCGCACCGGTCACGTTCTTGCGAAACTCCGGAGCGCCGTAGGTATCGATCGCCTGTTGGTGCGCGCCCGCTTGGACCAGTTTCAAGTACGGCGTCACGACGCGCTCCGCGACTTCAGACGCGCGCCCACTCGCCTGGGACGCCTTGTAGAACAAGAACCCAGCCAATCCGATGATGGGAAGCGCAATCGCCAACACCTTCAGACACCCGCCGCTCCCGGCTTGCTGCTCCATGACATCCCCCGTTTACCACACCCGCCGGCGCAGGAGGCGACGGGTGACAAGGTCGGTGGTCCGCCGTGCAGTCAGAGCGTGTCGGCGCTACGGCGAACGCGTATCCGCCAACTTTTCCTTGGGCTTCTTTTCTTCGAGGCTCAGTTCGGCGAGGCGGTCTTCTAGGCTGATGCGCGTCGACAGGACCTGGCCCTCCAGATCCGTGACCTCAATGGTGGCCTTTTGCAGACGCTCGCTGATCTCTTCCATCTTCTGGGCCAGGTGGCGACTCAACTTCTGAGCGTTGGGGACCTTGCGCAGGGTCACCAGCTGCACGTGGATTTCGTCGACGCGCGCTCGATAGTCGTTCATCTGGCGGTGCACCGTCGCGATCCGACTTTGCTTGTCACGCAGACCTCGATGCATCTTCACGATCTCGTCCAACTGTGTTGCCAGTTCCGGTGAAAGCGCTTTGCGCGCCTCCAGGAAAAGCGCGATCTGCTTCACTCCCGTGTCGTCGTTGATGTTGATGGTTTTCTCGAAGGGCATGCTCTCTTCGATTTCCAAGTTGATGGAACCTTTCGCAGGCACGTTCACCGGGAACAAGTAGGCGCCCCGCAGTTTCTCAGCGCGCTTGTCGGCGCCGCGCAGCTTCCAACCCTTTGGCACGGCGTGGCGCACGATGACCTTGGCGGCGCTCTGTCCGCGGTTCACAAAAGACAGCTTCGTGCGCCGAATGCGTTGGGTTTCGGTGCGAACGATGCCGCGTTCGATGGTGACCAGGCGGTTGATCTCTTCACGCGTGTCAACGGTCGGATCCACGAGCACTTTCTTGTCCAGGGCGTAGGGGATGAACGCGCTGGATTTTGGTGGGATGGCTTCGCTGAGGCCTTCCCCGAGAAACTGGTTTTCCGAGTAGACGGTGAAGGGGCCGCCGTCCAAGGTGTATTTGCTCGGGTTCTCAAAGCGCACGGCGCGGAACGCGAAGCGCTTCGAGCCGCGGGACGAAACCGGGTCGTAGTAGTAGAGGGATTCCGCCCGCGTATTGGTGGTCATGATGCTGACCATGGCGGAGTGGTCCTTCTCGATGTTCATGGGAGTCGGCGCCACGAAGTACGCGCTGCCAATCGGCTCCGCGCTGCTGTCGGTTCCTTCCGGCGTCTTGGCTTGTTCGGGCCGCGCTTCGGACTCCGGCACGGCCACCAGCCGCACCCCGTCTCGGCTGCTGACCTTGCCTGTGGCCACAGTTTCGATCTGCGATGACGGTACGCCGTTGGCGATCAACTCGTCCTTGACTGCGTTGGCGCGCGCCCAGGAGGCGCCCTTCTTGTCGGCTTCGTCCGCGCGCGCATAACCTTCGATACGCACTTTCTGTTTGTTTTTGAGGGCGCGCTTTGCGAGTCCAGCCAGTGGCGCGACGCTTTGTCCAGTGTTGCCCGCGCCATAGTAGCGGTAGGCAGGGTCCTCGCTTGGCCGGTTATTCGCTTTGGCCATGGGTTTCTTCCCAGCGATGCCTTTGTGCGCGGTGCGCGTTTGCTCTTGGCCGGCGCTGCCCCGCTGGTCGTCTCCGCCGCGATCACTTCGGCGCTCGCGCAGGTGGTCGACCTCTGCCATCCGGAAGTTCCCGAGCACCTGTACTTCGCC
>CBDUPW010000007.1:0-69357 GCA_965369205.1 uncultured Polyangiaceae bacterium
CCGCGGGCAGGGCGACCGCCAACCCCGCGGTGACCAGTGCCGCGACCCGCGTATGAGAAAGCGCGCTATGCATCGACTCAAGCTGCTACGCCCCAGCGGCGCTCGCTGATCCCTGACACCCGACGCGCAGGGCTCCTTGGGCCGGAAAGGGCGGGATTAGTGAGGCAGGGCGAATAGGGTCCCGACTCCAAAAAAAAAAGCTGCGAAAGGGGGACGGGGTTTCCTTGGGCGAACGGCGCGAAGGTCGGAACGATGTGCTACGAGCCGAGCATGTACGGGGCGGCCCGAATCATTGCGATCGCGTTGCTATGGGCCACGGGCGCTTTGGCTGACGCGCCGGCTGCGTCCGAGGCGTCGGCGGGTGACGCCGGTGGGAGCGGTGCAAAGACCGAAGCGCCATGGTGCACCGAGGACGTGGAAGCGCTCAGTGAGGGCATGTGTCACTACGTGCCGGATGCCACGAACCCGCCGGATACGCTGGTGATCTTCTTGCACGGAGTGATCAAGGTCGGCACGACTTGGCAGTACGCGCAGGAGCAGGCGATGAAGCGCATGGCTAAAGCGAATGGCTTCGAAGTGCTGATGCCCCGCGGGCGGATCGGAGCGGGCAGCAAGCGCTTCTTCGATCACTATACGTGGCCGAACGCGTCGGCGGCACAGACCGACCTGGAGAAGGAAGTGATTCAGGAGTGGATGGACGCCAAGGCGTTGCTCGAAGCGCGCAACGGGCGCGCCTTCGCCAAGGTGTTCGTTATGGGGTTTTCTGCGGGCGCGTACTACTCGGCATCGCTGCTGTTGCGCGGGCGCTTGCCGGTGCAGGGCTACGGGATCTTTGCCGGTGGGGGTGCTCCCAAAAACGCGGAGCGCTGGGCTCGGGGCACGCACCCCAAAGTGCCCGTGTACGTGGGTTGGGGCGAGAAGGACCGCGCGAAGAAGGACCCGGTGCGTCTGGCCAGGGCGCTACGTGCGATGAAATGGAAGCACCGCGCCGTTGGCAGACGCAAAGTGGGCCACAGCATGACTGACGCGCAGGTCCGCGAGGCCGTGACGTTCTTGCGAAAAGCCAACTGAGCCAGACTACTTCGTTGGTTTTGCTGGAGCGGTTTCCGGGAACACGAGCACGTAGCTATTGGGCGCAACCCGGAAGAGCACTGCGCTGCCTCCGAGCTTCTTGCGGTCGTAGTGTGGGTACCAGGGCAGGGCGCGCCAGGTCTCGGAATCCTTGATGAACTCTGGCACGATCAAGTCGAGCTCTACGTAGCGGCCACCGGTGCGTTCAGTGAGTGCTGGGCCAAAGGTCCATGCTTCGCGGCCTTCGCGAGCGGCAATGTCGTTGTGCAAGGCGCCGCCGTAGGCGACGACCATGGACTTGCGGCCATCCTTTTCGTTCAGGGTCAGCAAGTGCTCGACCTTTTCACGTGCCAGCCGCGCAATGGTCTCCAGCATCACGCCAACATCGCCACCGCCGGCCTCGGTGATGCGTGTGAGGTCTTCGCAAGTGGGTCGTAAGATGTCGGGTGCAATGCCGTGCTTGCGCGCGGTTTGGCCGAGCACCAGGTACTGGTTTTGATTGGATTCGGCTTGGGGTTTGGTGACGGCCTCCTGACGCTTCGCGACTTCCTGCTTCTTGGCTTCGCAGCCGGCGTTGGGCAGCATCAACTCCACGATCAAATCGCTGGTCTTGCCCTTCAGGACCGGGAGGAAGTCGTCCGTGAAGCGCTTCGTGGTCGACGGAATGTGCTCCATGCCTTTGAGCGCGTGGGCTTCGCCGACCCCAAGCACGACGGGCTCTTCTGCGAGTACTTCAGAGAGCGCCGCGACGGCGGAGGGAAAGGTGCGGCAATCGAGGGCGCCGCAGCGGTTGCTGCTTTGAACGGCGGGTGGGCTTGATGCGGCGGGCGGCGCCGGCGAAGTAGCGGCTTGGGCGGGGGGCGTCGGCGGGGCCTCGGTCGTCTGCGGCGCGCCGCAGCTGAGGGCGACGAGGGCGAGTGCGCATGGGAAGCTGCGGGGCCGATTGGGGCGGGTCTTGGCGCGGCGGGGACGGTGCATGACTGAAACCGAGCGTATCACCGTCGAATAGACAGTCGGCCACGGAGAAAGTTTTGCTTTTTCTAAAAACTGGAATCGAAACACGAGCGTGCTAACGCTGGGTCCGAAAGTGCGCGTAAGTATTCGAAAGAGCGCCAGCTTGGCGCGGACCGGGCTGGCCACGGTCGTCGGGCTGGGCGCTGCCATGTCGCTATTTCCGCCCCAGGCCGAGGCGGCACGCGCGGGCTGCCCCGCGGGCATGGTCAGCGTGCACGGGAAGTTTTGCATCGATGCCTACGAAGCTAGCGTGGACGTCGTCAATGCGCGGGGCGCAACCCTTCGGCGCCATTCGCCCTATCACATCCCCAAATCTGACGATCGATTGCGCGCGCGTACGCGACGCGGCGTCGTGCCCCAGGCGCATATCAGCCAAGAAGAGGCGGCGCGGGCGTGTGAAGCTGCGGGCAAGCGCCTGTGCACGGATGAAGAATGGGTGGAAGCCTGCAAGGGCCGACAGCCGACCACGTATCCTTACGGTGACGAACACCAGGCTGGGCGCTGCAACGACAAAGGTGTGTCGCCCTTGCGCAGCATCCACGGCAAGAAGGACGGCACGGAGGTCTTTGGGATCGAAGCCATGAACGACCCGCGACTGAATCAAGTGCCAGGGTCCCTGGCGCGCAGTGGGAAGTTCTCACGCTGCCGCAACAGTTTCGGCGCCTACGACATGGTGGGGAATCTGCACGAATGGACGGCCAATCCGAGTGGCGTCTTCCGCGGCGGGTACTACCTGGACAACGAACTGCACGGTGCGGGCTGCAACTACAAGACCACTGGGCACAACACGAAGTATCGGGACTACTCCATCGGCTTCCGGTGTTGCCGCGGCGGCGCGGGGGATGCAGTTGTGAAGAAGCAGCGCGCCGCAGCCAAGAAGAAGAAACGCGGCGCTCCCAAGAGTTATGTCGTAGCCAAGGGTGACAGCCTGTGGGGCATCGCGAAGAAGCACGACGTGTCTGTCACCGAGCTGTGCGAAAAGAACCAGATATCGCCGAAAGACGCCATCGTGCCGGGACAGGAACTACGGATCCCGTGAGCCGAAAGCGGACTGGTATTTGTCCCAAGGTGGGGTATGACATCGGGGCATTGCTTAGGGTATTGAAGGTAATTCGGGGAATTGGGGGACGTCGCCTGCTCGGCGGGTTTTGCCTGGTCGCACTGGTCGCACTGGCGGCTTGCAGTAGCGACGACCGCCCCGAGTGCGCCCTGCGTCCCGCGTTTGAGCTGACGGTTCGGGCCGCGAGTGGTTCGGTACCGAGCGATCTGCGACTGAAGATCAAATACGGCGGCGGCGTGGAAGAATATGCCGTGTCCGATACGGTGCAGACGCAGGAAGTGCTGTTCTGTCAGCGACGCGACGTCGACGGCGGCGTGCCCGAAGCAGGCGCGGATGTTGGCGAGGTATTCTGCAAGCTGTGGACTCAAGGCGCCGCGGCGCTGACGGTGGAGACGACGCAGTATCCCAAAGTGGAACGCACCCTCGAGGCGAAAGCGGACGGCGAATGTATCTTGACCGTAGAAGAGACGGTCGTGCTCGCTGTGCCCGAAGCCGGGCTCTGATAGCGGCGAACGCCCCGGTTCCGTCGAATCGTTTCTGCTCGGCGAAAGCTGCCTTCGCCAAACTCGGCGCCGTTCCGGCGCGCCGATCTGTTCGCCAAGCCGTTCCGGCGCGCCGATCCGTTCGCCAAGCCGTTCCGGCGCGCCGATCTGTTCGCCAAGCCGTTCCGGTGCGCGAGGGGTGGAGTGGCTCGGAAAATCGGTTTGTATGCTAACTATTTTTATTCGCAGCGATCCCCCCACTGTCCCCTCCGTTTCGGATGTCGGGCCGGGAAGCTGGAAAGGCTGGCGTGATCCTAAGCGGCGAGAATCGCGATGGAAAGGCGGGGACTTCGACAAACACCGCGCGGGGCGCTACACCGCTGATCCCCCGACGGGCAGACTGTCATCGGGGCCAGAGGGAGGAGCGGACGAGATGGGCATTTTTGTTCAGCGTGACGGATTTGGTAGCGCAGCGGAAATCGAGAGCATCGATCGCTTCGACGCTGCGTGGCAGGTGCGCGGGCACGGACCGCGTCTTTCGGCCGTACGCAAAGCGGCCGAGGACGTTCGGAACCGTTTCGTATATGGCGCACGGGCACTGTGTGTGCGCAGCTTGCCCATCACGACCCTTGCCTATCCGACGAAGTACGCGTTTTGGGGAGCTGCGTATTCGCCCGCGCCGTATGTCGTGATGACCCATCGGGCGCTCTTGGTGCAGTTCCACCAACGTGGACAGCTCAAGACACTGCTCTTCAATCCCACGGACGACGTCGCTTCACGGGAAACCCCGTATTTCAAGCGCATGATTCGGCAAGTTGGCGACTACGTCGCGTTCAACCTGCTCGCCAAGAAGTTCGACAGTCTCGAGCACCAGCTTTCGCAACTGGGGCTTGCGCCCGGCGACATCGACTACGTCGCTTTCGATCACTTCCACACCCAGGATTTGCGCTCGCTTTTGGGCACGATAGACGGCGAGTACGCCTCGCGCTTCCCAAAGGCGAAGCTGCTCGCGCCGGTGGTAGAGTGGGACGACTGGGACGACTTGCATCCGATGCAGCGCGCGTGGTTCGTGGCCGACGGCAAGAAGGACGTGCGTACGGAAAACGTCGTGCTGACCGAAGGAGATTTCTGGGTTGGCGACGGCGTGCTCTTGCTGTCTACGCCGGGGCACACTTCGGGCAATCAGACGCTGTTCATCAACACATCGGATGGCGTATGGGGTTGCAGTGAAAACGGCACTTGTGCCGACAACTGGACGCCCATCGAAAGCCGGATCCGCGGACTTTCGGCGCTGTGCCGTCGGCAGGATATGGACGTGATCCTCAACGCCAACACCCCAGAGCTCGGCGCGACGCAATATACGTCGATGATTCTAGAGCGCACTCTGGTGGACCGCCTCAACAGCAATCCCGGCTTCTGTCAGATGTTCCCATCGAGCGAAGTCACACCGTCGCCCATCTCCTTGGGTCTCAGACCCACCGTCGTGCATGGCAACATGGTCTACGGGGAGGTCACGCGAGTGGTCACGCGGGTCGCTCCCCGCGAAGCGTCTTGGGATCGCCCAGTCGTCTCCGCCGAGTGAGCGCGCAGCTCACTTCTTGGGCGGTGGTGGTGGCAGGTCCGCGCCGATGTCGACGCGCGGACCGTGGGAGCGCAGCACTGCCCGTTCGCGCCCGAATTCTTCACCGACTTGACCCTCGACCACGAGCTCGGCAATGCCGACGTCGCGGCAGAAGGTCGTGGTGACTTTTCGGCTCCCGGCCTGCTCAACGGTGACCACGCAGTCGCTGAAAGCGCCGGCTGGCGTCTTCAGCGCTTTGCCGACATGGGTGACGAGCACCTCGCCGAAATCACCTTTGTAGCGCATGCCTTGGGTGAGGGGAGACTTTAGAAGCCAGCCACCGCCGGAGAGGCGGATCCCGCTCTTCACCAACTCGAGGCGCTTGGCCCGGCCTGCGACGTAGAGCTCAGCGTGTTCCGCCCGCGTACGGCGCACCTGCATGACCAGCATGCCCTTCTCGCCGGAGATTTCGCTTTCGGTGTCGTAGGCGAGCACGGTGTCCGCGAGCAGCGGAAAATAGCGCTCCACGTCCGAGACCTGATTGGGCGCTGCCGGGCTCGCGGCCGGTTGTTTTGTTGCGTCGCCCCCGCAACCCACGGCGATCACCAAGCAAAAGCCGAGCGTGGTCTTTGTCAGCGCGGTTTTGGACAATGCGTTCATGATTCAATGGCCGTGTCGGAAGTAGGAGTGCATGGTGAGAAACACCAAGAGTACCACTGATGCGAGTAGCAGGTACTTCATCAGCGGATCTGGCTGCGTGCGCCGGAGCAACTCTTCGGCCGCCTCGCGCACCGCACGTTTTTTGGATTTTTCGATCAGGGCCGGGACGCCGGCTCGCACCGTTGCGTAGTCTCCGGATTCGAACGCGGCGCTGAGTTTCTTCAATTCTGGGTCCTCAGGGAAACCTAGGAGGAACTGGGGGCGTTCCACCCCGTCGGCAGTGCGTGCGGGCTCTGCTTGGCGCGCACTCGCGTCCGCGGTTGGCTTCTTCTTCTTTTTCTTCTTCTTGGGTTTGGATGCGCGGACCGGGGCCTCGCGTTCATCCTCAGCGGGAGCGTCGGTTTCGTCCTGGTTTTCGCCGCTTGGCTCGGACATGCCGCGGGACCGTAGCAAACGTGCCCCCTTTGGGCGAGCGGGCGCCCCGTCGACCGCTTGCACCCTGCTTGGGCCTTCTTGGACCCTGGCGCGCGGGCACAGGGTGTTCCCTGGCCCGCGAGTTCGGCTCTAGCGAGCTACAAACACTGCCCACCGCTGCAGAAGAAGCTGCCGCAGACCGTGTTGCATTTGCCACAGTGGTTCGGGTCGACGTCGGTGTTCGTGCACACGCCGCCGCAGTAGGTCGTGCCGGACGGGCACTGGCATTTGCCTCCGGCGCAGCTCACGCCGTTGGGACACTTGGTGCCACACCCTCCGCAGTTGGCCGCGTCGGTGTTTGTGTCAACGCACTTCGCGTTGCAAGAGACTTGACCCGTGGGGCAGGCGCAGGCCCCACTGACACATGCGACGCCCGTTGGGCAAGCGTTGCTGCACTTGCCGCAGTTCTTGTCATCGGTTTTGAGATCGAAGCAACCCGGAGTCGGCCAGGTGCACTCACTCTTGCCTGCTGGGCATGCGCCGCATACGCCTTCGGTACAGCTAGTGCCGGGGCACTCCTTGGTGCAAGTGCCGCAGTGCTTGGCGTCATTGGCTAGGTTGGTGCACACGCCGGGCAAGGTCTTGTCCTTGTTGGCACAGAACAGAGATCCGGCTGGACACTCGCAGGCGCCGTTCGTGCATTTGGATCCAGCAGGGCACTTGATGTCACAGCCGCCGCAATTGTTGGCGTCGCTGAGGGTGTCGCGGCACGCGCTCTTGCTGGTGCCCTTGTCGTAGCAAATGGCCTGACCCGAAGCCGCGCACTCACACGTGGCGTCGTCGTTGCAGATCGCTCCAGTCGTATTGTTGCAGATCGCGCCGCTTTTACCGATGCATTTTCCGCCGCAACCGTCCTCGGCGCCGCAATATTTGCCTGTGCAATTGGGTGTGCAAGACGAGCAGGTCTGCGTGGATGTGTTGCAGGTGCCCCCCTTCGAAACGCAGTCCACACATTGGACCGCGCCCGAGCCGCATTGGCTGGGCAAGTTGCCTTGAACGCACTTGCCGGACCAACCTCCGCCGGAATAGTCGCAGCAGCCGCTCTCGCAGTCCCACGGATCGCAGTAGTCGCCAGAGACGCACTGCGCCGTTCCGTCGGAAGTGATGCTGCAGGTCTGTGGCCCCCACTCCTGATCGCAGCCAGCGCTGGGACACAACTTGCCGCAGCCGTCCGACGAGCATTGGGGATAGGTTGGATCCGGAAACAGTGGGCAGGACGCGCCGCAGGGTCCGCAGGCAAACTTATACGGCCAGGATTGCTTCTGCAGGTTGCATGCCTGGCTACCGCAGTTGGCGCACAGCGCTCCGCCGTTGCCGCACGCGTCGCGCTTGCCACCTGTTTCGCACTTGCCGTCCGCCGTGCAGCAACCGTTCTTACAGGTTGACGGGCCGCACTTCAGACACGCCGCGGGTTGATTGCTGTGACCCACGCCGCAGAACTGTCCGCTGGGACAATCGCCGGTGCACACACCGCCGCATCCGTCCGCGTCGCCGCACTTCTTGCCGCCGCATTGCGGCTTGCATTCGGCGCATTTCCCGTAGCTACACACGCTGCCGTTGGCGCTGCAGTCCACGCAGCTTGCGCCTTTGCTGCCGCATGTCGTCTTGTCTTGCGCGGTGTTCGTGACGCACTTTCCGGCGGCATTGCAGCAACCCTGCGCGCAGTTGGCCTGGCTGCAGGCGCCGCCGCCCCCGCCAGTGCCGCCAGTGGCACCGAAGCCCCCGGTGGCACCCGTGCCGCCGCTGTTGCCGAACCCGCCGCTGCCGGTAATGGTGCAGCCCGCGCTGCAGAGCTGGTTGGCCTGCTGCATACACAGGTCGTCCCAACCCGCTTGGCAGCAGAACTGATCCGCAGCGCAGACCTTCGTGACGCAGGGATCGCAGCCTGAGGTCAGCGGTCCGCCGTAGTCGCACACACCGTGCGCGCAGCTCCCAGTCGTGCCACCTGTGCCGCCAGCGCCCGTGCCGCCAGCACCCGTGCCGCCGGTGTTCACGCCACCGGTTCCGAACCCCCCCGCGCCGGCGGATCCGCTACTGCCCGCGCTGGCTCCCACGCCGGCACTGCCGCCGCCGGTGCCCCAGGAGCTGCCCCCGGTGGCCGCTCCGCCGTCTACCGCGCCGAAGCCCGCGGCGCCCGCCTGCCCTCCTGGGCCGCCGCTGTCCCCGCCGCACGCGGGAAATAGAGCAAATGATAGCGCTCCGACGAGCGCAACTACGCGTCGGTTCATGGAAATGACTCCCCTTGCGGACGCGCCCAAAGCGACGCCCGTGGCCTGCAGAAAATCCGAGTTGGCTCTGTAGGTGCACCTGCACCGAACAGCGTTCATGTGGGATGGCGAAAAAGGGGCGATGCTGCGGTCCGAAGCGGATTGCTCGGAGGGCAGTGCGTTGGCGGTTGTCCGGTGCGGGCCGCGCGCCGCCGCGCGCCGATCCGCCGATTTTTGCCGCCGGGACACACGCGCGTCCCTCGCTGCGTCGCTCAGAACTGGAAGTAGACGAAGGGCACGGCTTCGGCGCTGGCCATGTTGCGGAGAATGAGCGCGACGCAGAAGAGCGCGGCGGCTTGGGCGGGGGCGGGCATGTGGATAAATGCCTGTTGTGACTTTTGGTACCAGCGCTCAGGGACGAAGTGTGAAGCCAGGCCGAGGCCAAGGATGGCAACGACGGGGGCGGACAGGTTTGGATGGTAGGTGGAGAAGCTGGCCATTTGCGTGAATATGATCCACGCGGCGCGGAAGGAGTCAGCGCGGAAGAAGATCCAGGCGGCGCAGACAACGTGGAAGGTGAGCAGCACGGACACGACGTGCGCGATGGGGCGCTCCGAGGGCGTGCGTACCGAAGCTCCGCGCAGCGCACGCTTTTCTTGGTAGAAGCGCGTGAGCCCGAGAGCTGCGCCGTGGATGCCGCCCCAGACGACGAAGGTCCATGCGGCGCCATGCCACAGGCCGCCGAGCAGCATCGTGAGCATGAGGTTTACGTAGGTGCGCAGTTCGCCTTTGCGGTTTCCACCCAGGGGAATGTAGAGATAGTCGCGCAACCAGGTGGATAGCGAGATGTGCCAGCGACGCCAGAAGTCCTGGATGTTCGCCGCCTTGTAGGGCGCGTTGAAGTTGAGGGGGAAGCGCACGCCGAGCAGCAGTGCGGAACCGATGGCAATGTCCGTGTATCCGGAGAAGTCGCAATAGATCTGCACCGCGTAGCCGAGCACGGCGCTGTAGTTTTCCAAGGCGGAGTACTGAATCGGCGCGTCAAAGACGCGGTCGACCAGGTTGACCGCGAGGTAGTCGCCGATGGCGACCTTCTTGACCAGGCCGATGGCGATCAAGAACATGCCTTCGCTGCCCTCTTTCGGATTCCAGCGCGCCGGGCCCGCGAGCTGCGGCAAAAGATCCCGCGGGCGCACGATGGGACCGGCGACCAGGTGCGGGAAGAATGCCACGAAGGACAGGTACTCGAAGTAGCTCTTCTGCGGCTCGATGTCGCCGCGGTACACGTCGATGACGTAGCTCATCGATTCGAAGGTGAAGAAGCTGATGCCCACGGGAAGCGCGACGTCCAAGGTGCGGCGGGGCAGTTCGACGCCCAGCGCGCCCAGGGCGGTGACAGCGCTGTCGACGCCGAAGTTGTAGTATTTGAAGACCGCGAGGATCCCCAAGTTGACGATGACCGTGCCGATCAGCCAGGCCTTGCGCGAGCGGGGAGTGCGCGCGCGGTGGATGGCGTGACCAAGTAGCCAATCGATGGTCGAGGAGCCGAAGATCAGCGGCAGGAATCGATAGTCCCAATGCGCATAGAAGACGTAGCTGGCGCCTAGGATGAACAGCAGGCGGATCTTCTTCGCTCGTACGAGGGCGAGGGCGAGTCCCAGAGCGACCGCGGCACCGGCGACGTGGACCGCGCTCAGCTGGGGCACGGGCACGTTTAGAGCCCGGAGCGCCGCGCTGAGGGGATCTGCACCCACGGAGCGCCAAGTGAGGAATCCGAGCGCAACTAGATTGATGACGACGCTCGCGATGGCGATGCGCCAGGGCGGCGTTTCCTCGTCACTGAGTTTGCGGCACAGGGCCAGGGAGAGCGCGAAGGCGCTGGTGGCCAAGAGCAGGCTGCCAATAGTGCGGTCGCCCAAGAGCGCGAAGGCCACCACCCCGAAAGCGGGCAGCAGCGGCGCCCAGCGCCGGCTGACGAGCGTCCAGGCGATCACAAAGACGATCGCAAAGAACTGCGCGTATGCCAGGGTGTTGAACAGCACTGGGGCTCAGTTTCGGTCGACGGCACACACCGCCCGCCGCGTTTTTCGCTACACGCCGCGGGCTGTCAAGCCGAACCCGGGTCCGTTGTGCACTTTGGCAGTGATCGATCCACGCTTCGCCGGCCATACAGCGCTAAGATGCCAGAACTGCTTCGCACCGCTTGGGTCGCCACCACCGTCTTTTTGCTGATCGCCTGCGGCGGGCGCGTGGACGATGAGCGCGAGCCCGGGACCAGCTCCGGCTCCGGAGCAGCCTCGGGCACCGGCACCGGCTCGGGCTCCGCACCTGGCAACGACCACGATTGGTCTTCCCCGCTTTCGGAGTGCGTGCCCGGGTTTTCCCTGGCGGATGCCGGCGACCGCAGCTGCAATTGGACGGCCAACGGCAAGTGCTTCGAAAAACGCGCGGATGCCTGCGGCTGTGAATGCCGACGGACCGGTGGCAGTGTCTGTAGTAGCGGATTCCCGGAACCCCATGCGGGTGTGGAGGTTGACTGCTTCTAGACGGGTTTTAACTCCAAAAAATCCGGGACTCTCCGGGCAAGGGGCAGGATCGGCGTCCGCAGCTCTCCGCTGCGCTTGACGACCACGGCCCGGGGACGAATTGTAGGGCCCGCATGCTCAAGCGCTTGCTGCTCGGCCTCGTGAAAGGCGGTCTCGTCGGAGGCGCTTTTGCGCTGCTAATGATTCACGGATTTGGCCTGAACGCCTTTGGCGCACTGCTGGCGTACATCCTGGCGGTGGTGGTCGGCGTCGTGACGGGACTGATCGCCGGCAAGCCCATCTGGGCTAAGGATGCGCGGATCGAAGCTGGGCTCAAGGCAGTCGCCGGCGCCGTGGTTGGCGCGCTGCTGATGTTTGCGCTGCGGAGCTGGGCCAACATCTCCCTCGACCTGGGTGCTTACGGCAACGGCGTGATCGGTGAGTTGCCCATCGTGGCGCTGCCCATGGTGGCGACAATACTGGCGCTGTTCTACGAGGTGGACAATACCGGCGCGACTGCCGCCGCGGCTGCGGAGGCCGAGGCCGCCCCGCAGAAAGCGCGCATCGCGGAAGGCTCCGGTGCGGAGCAGAGCTTGGCCGACGCCCTGCTCGAAGACGACGCCGCCGAAGAGCGCGCGCGTCGGACCCGGTGACGTGCCGCCTGCGCGCATTGTGCTGTGGCTCGCAAGTTTGGCGGGCGTCGCGCTGCTGGCGCGCTCGCTCTGGTTCGAACCCGTTCCGATGAGTGTGGCCGTGTCTGCGATGGTGGCGTACGTCGCACTGTGCATCCTGGGGGTCGTGTTCCCGTGGCTTGAGATGTTCGGAGACGCCGCGACCCAGGCAGACCCGGGGCCGCGGCTTTTGGCGCTCACCTTTGACGATGGCCCATTTCCTCCGACCACACGCAAGGTGCTGGAGCATCTTGCTGCGGCTGGGCACACCGCAACCTTCTTCGTGCTGGCGCAGAAGGCGCAGAAGTTTCCCGAGCTGATCAAGGAAATGCACGCTGCGGGGCACGAGATCGCAGTGCACGGTTTTCACCATGATCGACTCTACGCGTGGCGCACTCCCAAGCAGGTTCAAGAAGACATCCAGCGCTGTCAGTCCGTTCTCGAGGCGCTGACGGGAGACAAACCACGTTGGTTTCGTCCGCCCATGGGCATGGTGAGTCCACGCACCGCAGCGGGCGCGAAACGGGCAGGCGTGGAGATCGCCGCGTGGAGCGTGCGCGCCTACGATGGCTTGGCTAGCGCGGATGCCGATCGCGTGCGCAGCCGCGTGGAGGCTGGCTTGCGCGACGGCGCCATCGTGCTCTTGCACGACGCGTCCGAGTACGATGAATTCGAGCCTGTCAGTGTCGCCGTGTTGCCGGATCTGTTGAAGGCCCTAGCCGCACGCGGATTGCGCGGAGTGACGCTGACGCGCCTGTTTCGCGAGGACGTTGGTGGGTCGGACGCCGACGCGTCGCAGCAGCCCGTGCTGAAAGATCCGCAAGACGCCGCGCTGAATCAAGACGCTGGCAAGTCGATCACGAAGCGCGCGCCCCCTGGGTGAGCTTCGTCGAGTTGGATCGAACCACCCGCTGCTTCGATTAGGCCGCGGCACACGGCGAGCCCAAGCCCGGTGCCTTTGCCGACCTCTTTGGTGGTGACGAAGGGTTCGAACAGCTTTCCGCGAACCGTTTCCGGGACGCCCGGTCCGTCGTCTTCCACGACGATCCGAACTCCGGAGTCGTGGGGCGCCGCGCTGAGAGTGATGCGCCCGCCCTTCTTGTCGGCGCAAGCGTCTGCCGCGTTCAGCACCAGGTTCAGCACCACCTGCACCAGGTGCTCGCGGCTCAACGTCACCTCTGGCAATTCCGGATGCACGTCGACCGCAAGCTCCACGTCCTTCAGCGCGCTCTGGGGGCTGACCAGGGCGACGGTGTCGTAGATGGCGGTCTCCACGTTGCCGTCGCTGTCATCCGCGCTGTCTTGGGGCGCGCCGGGGCGTGCGAACTGCAGCAGATCGCGAAGGATGCGGTGAATGCGTTCGGTCTCGCGCTGCATGCGCTTGAGGAAGTCCTGTTGTTCCGCCTCGGACAGGCCACCTTCCAACAGCAAGTCCTGCATGCCCATCAGGGCCGCGATGGGGTTGCCGATCTCGTGGGCCAAGCCGGCAGCGAGGCGCCCCACGCTGGCTAGGCGCTCCGAACGCACCAGGCGATCCTGGGCTTCCGCCAGCCGCTTGGTCGCCGCTTCGACCTCGTCCACCTTGTGGCGCAAGGCTTCTTCTTCGGCCACCAGCGCGTCGGTCATGGTGCGCAGGCTGTGGCCGAGCTCGACCAGCTCACGCACACCGGAGCTGGGCACCTCCAACTTGCGGGCGCCATCGGCGACGCGCTGCGCGCCGCGTGTGATGGTGTCCAAGGGCCGCACGATAAGGCGCGTGAGCGCGAAGTACGCCGCCACCAACAGCGCCAGTGCACCGACCCCTGTATACAAACCGACCAATCGCACCAAGGGCGTTGCACGGGACGAAATGTCGTCCGCACGCACAACCGCCACGACGAGGCCACGCGCGTCAGGAACCGCCACAGCGATGGCCCGCCCGTGCGAACCTTGCATTTCGAAGAGCGCTTCCCGATTTACGTCGATGGGTTGACCGAGGGCGTCCACCAGCATTGGGTCGCCTACGCGCAGCGTAGGCTTGCCGTCTGTTGCGTAGACACCGATGGCATCCACGCCATGGGCGCCGATCTCCGCGTCCAGCAAGCTGCGCAGTTCGTCAGGCGTGCGTCGCGCGCGGGCCTCCAACACGTGTCCGGCAACAGCGCGTCCCAGGGAGCGCGCGCTTTCGATGCGCAGTTGCGACAGCGTGACGCGGGTGTAGGTCGCGACTGCGACAAACAGCGGGACGAAGGACAGCACCATGAGTCCGCCCAAGAGCAGCAAGATCTGGAGTCGGAGTCCCGGTTTCATGCGCTGCTTTTTGTGTGGTGGTGTGCGCGGCGCTGGGCAAACAATTTGCGATCGCCCCCCGCGGGGTGTGCGCACCTCCTACCTTCCTTTGTTTGGAGCTGGTTGGAAAGTGGGCCGTTCGGCAGCGCGTCTAGTAACCGCGTGCTTGAATGGATCCTCTGGTCCGCGCCGCATTTGGGCTCCAGCAGCTGCTGTCTCGTTTCTCCGGGACGGTGATCAGCGTTGCTTCCGCGGCCTACCTGGTCTTCTGGGCAGCCCAAGCGCAGAGCCCCTGGCACGGCTGGCTGGCACTGGCCGTGGTTCTGGTCTCCCTGGTCTTTCGCGTGGTGCGGCGGCTTGGCCGGCTCAGCCCCAAAGCCATTGCCTGGCTCGACTTCGAGCTGTTCAGCCATATTCAGGTGCTTTGCTACGTTGCGGTGCTGCACGCGCCCGGCCGCTTGGACGGCCCGTTCTACCCGACCCTCTACGCCATCGTCATGCTGGCTGCGGCGTTTGCTCGCCCCGCGGCCGCCGTTGGCACGCTTGCCTTCTCCATACTTACTGAAGCGGCCTTGAGCAGCATCGCCTTCGGCCGCGCCGTCGAAGAGATCTGGCCCCACGCCGTGCTCATGGGCGTTTTCGCCTTCCTGAACATGGTGGTGTTCCGCGCGGAAATTTCCCGCGTGCGGCGACTCAGCAAGCAACGCATCGCCGGTGAGATCGAGCGCATGAAACAAGCGGCGCGTTCCTATCGTCTGCTTGGCGCGCCGAGCTCGGCACGGGAGCGCGTTTCGCTCCACCCGGCCGAAGACCAGGCGCGGCTGCTGCGCTCGGGCGTCGACGAAATCCACCAAGCCACCACCTACGCCCTGGAGATGTTGCGGCGCAGTCTGCGTCTGCGCACCGCCGCGCTGCTGTGGCTCGACCGCGCCGGGACGAAGCTGTCAATCCAAGAGATTTCAAGTTCCGACGACAACATCGCGCCGGGGCCGTTCTCGGCGAAGGACGGTATCGTGGCCGCCGCCATTGCCCGGGGCGAGACGGTCAGCCTGCAAGGCGACAAGGCTGGGCTGCATGTGCCCTATTACGCAGATCTGCCCGAAGTCGGTGCGGTCTGTGCAGCGCCGCTGATCGAGGCTGGACACATCCGCGGCGTATTGGTGGTTGACCGTCCGGAAGTGGACCCCTTCACAAGCATCGAAGAGGAGCTGCTCGCGAGCGCCACGCACTTCATGTTGCGCGCCATCGAAAACGAGCGCGTCTTCGTCCAGCTGGAGCGCGCCAAGATCGAGCAAGGCAAGCTCTACCGTGCGGTGGACACCCTCGCGGGTGCTACCACCGAGCTCGAAGTGATCGAAGCCTGCGTTTCCAGCGCGCGAGAGTTTGCGGCCTTCGACTACGCCATCGTCACGCTTTTCGACCGTTCCAAGGGTGAGCACGAGATCTGCGCGGTGAGTGGCGAAGGCGACGAGCTCTTGGGTGAGCGCTTCCGGCATAACGCGGGTCTGGTCAGCATGGTGGTCGCCAACCGTCACCCGCTGCCCTATCGCGGGGACTACGACGCCGCGCGGCAAATGGTCTTCAGTCGCAAGCTGCAGCCACCGGATATGCCTAGCCTACTCGTACTGCCGCTGATCGTGCACGACCGCGCCCTGGGCACGCTGGTGCTCGGCTCGCGTCGCCGGGGTGCGTTTGGCGACAGTGTGCGTCCGACCCTTGAGGTGCTTGCGAGCCATGTGGCGGTGTCTTTGGCCAACGCACGCATGGTCAAGCGTCTCGAAGAGATGGCAACGACCGACGGCATGACCGGTCTGTTCAACAAACGCGCCCTGACGGAGATGGCGCAGCAGAAAGTAAAGAGCGCCATCCGCTTCAAGAAGGCCCTCAGCGTATTGGTCTGCGACATCGACCACTTCAAGAAAGTCAACGACACCTACGGTCACGACGTGGGAGACATCGTGATCCGCGGTTTCGGTGAAGTGCTCAAACGAACAAAGCGCGACACGGATGTCGTCGCACGCTTCGGCGGCGAGGAGTTCGTTCTGGTCTGCGAACAGACGGACGCCGAAGGCGCGCTGCTTTTGGCGGAGCGAGTGCGATCCGAAATCGAAGCAACTACGTTCCACAGCGACGCCGGTCCGCTCAAGGTAACCTGTTCCGTAGGCGTGGCCACGCTGCCCCAAGCCGGCGAAAGCTGGGACTCGCTCTTCAAAGCAACTGACGAAGCGCTCTACGTGTCCAAGCGTACCGGTCGCAACCGCGTGACCCTGTGGTCAGCGCGCATGCAAGGCTGCGCAGCCTGATCCGTCTGCCAGAGCCGCCGCCGCGAAGGGTGTCGGCGGCAGCGACAGTGTCGGAGGCGGCGACAGCGGAGGCAGCGGCAGGGGCGGTGGTAGAACTGGCCACCAGCCGCGATCGGCTCTAGGTTGCGCGCACTGTCCATGGCACGTTCGCGCTCCCACACTAGCCGCCGCGCCCCCCGCCAAGTGTGCGTTCTTGCTGCGCTGACGCTGTTCGGCCTGGAACAGACTGCGAGCGCGGAGACCTTGCAGTGGCGGGAGGACTGGCCGCGCTTTCGTGCGGTGGAAGGCGTGGTGGCGGCGGCAGCTTCGGGTGTGTTCGTGGCCAATACGCTGTGGCTCCAGCAGAACAAACATGGACCCGACGGTGGTGTGCTCATCGACGATGCGTTGGTGCGCGCGCTGACCATTGATGACCGTCGCACTCCTGGCTGCCTTCACGGGCGCTGGTCTGACTTGCGTGCACCACCAACATCTGGAGATCTACGGCGGGCTCGGGGATCCACTGGCCTGCGCCGGCGCGCTGGCAGCGGCCACCTGGGTCGGTGTCTCGCGTGTCACGACGAAGAACCACTACTTTTCCGATGTGGTTGCTGGGGCGGCACTCGGCATTGGATCCGGCTATCTGTTGCCGCACTACGGCTTCGGCACCAGCGCTCCAGAAAACGACACCTCGGTGCTGCTGATGCCATTCAGCGACGGCTCCCACTTGGGTCTGGCGCTGGCGGGGCAGCTGTGATCTTCATGGATCGCTTCGCGGAGCCAGTTCCGCGTGCGCGCGGTCGAGTGCGGTCAACAGATCGAGGCCGCGGTGGTATCCGCGCTCGGTGATCAACCGCAGAGCATCTCGGGCTATCACAAGGTCCGCCGCTGTGGAGTCCTTGAATAGGGCAGCTAGGTCCACCCGGTCCTGAGGTCGCTGTCGGTCATCCCGAGACAGCACTTTCATGGCAATCAGATGACCGACAGTGGGCACGGCTAGGAGCACGCCGTGAAGCACTTCAATCACCTCTGCACTCTCTACGATTTCGGCTTCCACGCCCGACGACGCGAACAGCAGGTCTACAAGCGTGCCAGTTGGAGACATCAGTCGAACCGTCGCGAGCCGTCCGACCGCAGACTGTTCGATGGCTGTCAAGATCTGGTACCCGCGCGCGCCCATGTCCGCGACAAGAACTTCCGCGCTTTGATCATCCTGTACGGCAACGACGAAATCCACGTCGCGCGTCGTCCGCGGTTCTGCTCTCACGGAAACTGCGAAGCCTCCGGCGAGTGCAAACGGCCGGCCCAGTTCACGTAGATCCTGCTCAGCCCGCTGCAGCGCGACACGTAGGGTCTTCATCGTTCGGGCAAAGTGACAACGCGACCGTAGGCGTCACCATCCGGTGCGCCCGGTCGCTCCAGCCGCCAGACCTGAAGCATATGCGCAATTTCTGCTTCGCTCGCTCGCGGGTGCAGTCGTCGGAACTTCAGCTCGACGATCTCTTCCGCTAGCTCCGCGAGTTCGAGCGCTTCCTCAAGTCGTTGTGCCGGGTCGCTCATCCTGGACGGAGCATACCCCGCTGGGTGCAGCTCGGCCATTGTCGACTCAACCGCAGTCGACGACGTTGACGACGTAGCAGATCGGTTCGCTGCTGCCGCTGACCTGTACCGCGTACGCACTGCCGGCCTGGGCGGTCCAGCCGCTGAGCTGGATCAGCAGGGCGTCCTTGGCGCCGAAGTTCGGCTGCAAATGCGTCACGTTGACGGGCATCTCCGTGCCGTTCTGGTCCGTGATCTTGACGCTGGCATTGTCCAAGTCAATGTCGCTGCTTTGGATCGACCAACCGGTGCCTTTGATGTAGTCGACATGTTCGAAGGGCACGTCGCCTTCCGGTGGCCATGCGGTCCACTTGCGCGTGGCTTTGCCGCCACCGCTGATGACCCACATGCAGGACGCGCCGTCCGTGGAACCGAGGCCGACCAGGCCGAGGCTGTTGGATAGGATCCAGCGGCGGTGGCCCATGGTGGTCAGGTTGCCGTTGTCCCGCATGTAGCGATCCACCGCGCCCACGCCACTGCCTGTGGAAATGTTGCTCTTGCCCGCGGCTTCGGCGCCGTCGGCGCTGTAGCAGCCCCAGGACGTGCCGGGCGTGTGGGACAGCTTCCCTTCGGCTTTCATCATCAAGGCGCAGGCCTGGGCCTTTTGATTGCGGGTCGGATCGTCGGTCGCTTCGGGCAAGCCGACCATGTAGCGATACAGGTTGATCAGTCGCAGGGCGTTGGCGCGCCCGTTTGCGGAGATGTCGCCGGGATCGCACGACGACACGTTGCCGCTCCAGGTGCCCTCGCTCAGATCGGCGCGATCCGCCTTCCAGCGCGCGCAAACGTCGGCCGCGCCCTGGGTGGTGCACCCAGGCGGGAAGCTGCCGCCGACGCCGCCCGTGGCCGCAGCGTTGCCACTGCCGCCGGTGTTGCCCGTGCCAGCCACGTTGCCCGTGCCGCCGCTTCCCCCTGACAGGCCCGCTCCACCGCCGCCGGCAGTGCCACCGATGCCACCGTCCACCGGACCGCCGCCGGAGCCGGAGCTGCTACACCCAATGAGAACCACGAAACACAAGCACGAGCCGCTGCGCATCTCCGAAGTTTATCACGCCTTGGCCGCGCTCCCCGTGGCGAGTCCGTGGCAACCGGCACACGGCGCCAGCCGATGACGGACACAGTCGCCACATCAAAAAACCAAAAAGCAGCCGAAATCCGACCGGCACGCTTCCTGTAATGACTCAGGGGCATGTCGCCTTGGAAGTTTGTGGTCGTGCTGTGCCTTTCCTTCGCGTCCGCGGCGTGCGGACCGGAAATTCGCTTTGACGAAGGCGCGGTACAGGACATTGGCGTTCCTGAGGAACCCGCGAGCGACGAGGCGCCCACGGTGCTGAGTTCCGCACTTCCGCTCGAAGCGCTCCCCAGCCCGGGTCAGGTACAGGGACGCGGCGAGTTCAGCGCCGACATCTACGATGGCCGTGTCGGCGATTTGTCCGCGCTGGTCTTCGCGGCGCAGCCGATGCTTGTGATCGATGCGAACGCCGAGCAGACCGAAGCGGTTTTCGAAGACGTGAGCGTCGGGGCTGCGAGCACCCGGGTTTCGCGCCGCCGTCTCAATGACGCAGAGCTCGTCGAATTTGCGAATGCGACGGGTCGTGAGTACTTTCTGTACGACGGCGATGGATATGTATGCACCGCGACGGCAGCCGATGTGTGGCGCGTGCGAGAAGAGTGGGCGGAGCCCGAGGACGAGGACTCCGGGGACGCTCCGGCTCCGAGCCGTGAGCTAGTGGCTGCGTCGCTGTTGCCGACGGAGGGCGACTGCGGCGGTGCGCTGTATGCGACGCCGGCGCAAGGTGTGCAGGCGTTCTTTGTCGAAGTGAAGGAGCCCGTGGCGCCCCTGAGCGCGAGCGCGATGAAAGCGTTTGTCGGGCTCGGGGAATACTCCGAGATCCAAGACGACTTCGCTCGCGGCACGTGGCAAGCCGACGCGGGCGAGCCCGTGGCGGAGCGGCACGGAGCCTGGACGGACTACTCGGACTCGGGCAGCAGCGTGACGCAGTACACGGACGAGACCGGGCGCACGCTGGTGCGCGTCGCCGCTTGGGCTGGCGTGGGTTGCGGAGACTTTCGTGCCGACTTGTGGGCCGTGTGGGAACGGACGCGCAGCGGGCTGTCGCTGCGTGCGGTGAGCCAGAACGGCGCTGGGGCCGCGTTCTTCTTGGAACGCGACGGGAGGTTGTCCTACGGCACCGAGTCGCAGCTACACGCGGCCTCGGGCAACCACTGGTCGCAAAGCTTCGCGCCCCTCGAGCCCTGGAGCTGCCCGTGCTGATGCCCTAGGCGCGCTCTTTGCGAAACGCCATGCCCGCTTGCTCGGCGGCGCGACCATCCGCGTCGTCCCGGTCGCCGATTACCAAGCAGTGCTCTGGAGCCACGCCTAATAGCTCCGCGGCACGCAGGTAGCCAGCGGGGTGCGGTTTCAAGCGCGGTGGTCCTTGGCTTTCGCCGCTGGCGATGATGCAGTCGAAGAGCTCGGTCGCGCCCATGGCGTCGAGCTTTTCCCGCGCGGGGTAGTCGGTGACGCAGGCGGTTTTGCCGCCGGCCGTGCGGAAGGCGCGGATCTCGTCGAAGAGCGCAGCATTGATGTGCTTCGCCAGATGCTTGCAAGGGCGCTGCACCATCCAGTCGTCCACGATGGCCTTCACTTCGCTTTCGTCACGACCCAAAGCGCTTGCGGTGCGTCGGACTTGTTCCAAGAACGGGCTGTCCACGTCGTGGTCCAAGCTGTCGCGTAGATGTTCATGCTCTTGACGGAAGCGCTTCAGTACACCCACCACGCCCCAGCCGCCCAGGCCAAGCTCAATGGCCATGCGGATCTTGACCGGACGCGCTCGGTACAGCGTGCCGTCGAGATCGACGAGCCAGGCGCGGTACTGCGTGGTCACGACTGCAGCCCTCGTAGGACGGGCAGCTCGAGACCCGCGTCATCCGCAGCGGCCAAGGCGCGCTGGAGTCGCCGTGGAGCACTGCGCCCGGTGCAGGCGTGGGTCGGATCTGCTTCCCCCGCGCGATCCAACGCGGCAAGGAGCGTTGCGCGGTCCAAGGGCTGCCCGGTGAGCGCCTGCTGCAGTGCCAGCACCTCATCGAAAACACGCAGAGCGAAGTCCCGATGCGTAGAGAGCAGCGTTCCCACGTCGCCACCGGTCTGGATCCCGGCCAGGTTCGTGGTCCAGATGTACATGTTCTTCTGCACCAATGCGGTGATCAGCGCGCTGCGATCTTGCAGTTGCGTGCAATGAATGCCGACGTTGTGGAGCGCGGTCTCCAAGAGGTCTGCATGTTTTCCGAAGACCGCGCTGGGCAACAGCTCCGTGACCGGTTTGCCGCGCTTCTTTTCGAACCACACCACGCAGACGCTCGGATCCGGGATGTCATGCTGCTCCCAGTGCGGCGGCACGAGCTCGTTCTGCAACAAGGCCACCTGCGGGCGCCAGGACGCCGGCAGCGCAGAGAGCACCGGCGCTAGATCGTCTTCTCCGACTGCGACCAAGACCACTGACGGCGTGGGCACGCGCTGCGCGGTTTTGGCCATGTCGTCGCCGCGGCGCACCGGCACAACGCTGTGGCCGGCGCGGAGCAGGCCGTGGGCGAAGAGTCCGCCCAGCTCGCCGACACCGATGACTATGGCCGCGATGGACATGCGCGGGAGAGTGCCCCAAGGCGACGCCGATGGGTAGCTGATAGCGGCTACTTGAACGTGACTTTGACGCTGGTGTCCGTGGGGAACGTGATGCTCGCCTTTGCCGTCGAGTCGGAAGTCAGCTGGGTGAAGCTGTTGCAGAAGCCGTTGCCCGTCGCCGCGTCGCAGGTGCACCCGCCGCAGTCCGCTGCTGCTTCGGCAGTGATTTCGTAGGCGCCCGCCGCGGCGGCCATGCGCTGCCGGCAACTCGCGGTGCCCGAGGGTTTGTCGAAGAAGCACTCCCCGGGCATGTCCACGGCGTCATACAGCGCGCCGGACCACGTGTAGTCGAAGGTCGATCCTGCTTCGAGCTTCAGGATCCGGGGTGCCGCGCAGGCGGCCGCGCAGAGTCCGGAAGTGGTCTGGAGTAGCTCGCAAGTCATGCCGCAGTCTCCAGGTTCCAGCGTCCACTCCTTTTGACTCGAGTCGGCGATGCGGAACAGCACCTCTTCGCCACAGCCAAAGTTTTTGGGCAATACATAGAGGGTGCCGCTGGTGGTATTTTCGAACTGCACCGTGATCTCGGATCCCGGCGTGGCGTCTTTGAAGGCTTCACAGGTTCCACCGCCGCCGCCGGCGCCACCGCTACCTGCGCCGCCGCCGGAGCCCGACGTACCGCCTGTGCCTCCTGTGCCCGCCGTGGCTCCGGTGCCACTCCCGCCGCTGCCGGAGTCGCCCTCCGAAGAACCGCCACAAGCCGTGGCCAGGGCTGCCGTGAGTACCAAGCTGGCGAAGGGGAGAGCGCGCGTGATCATCATGCGTTTCTAGAGAGCAACAGCCGTGCCCAGGGGCAGCGCAGGGAAAATGCGTGCGCGCGGCGCCGCGCGCGGCACAGTGTGCCATCCGCCTCGGATCGAGTTGTCGCGTGGTGGCGCTACGCTGCGGCCGTGCGATACGGGCCGCCATTTCCGTTCTTGCGGCGTGCAAGCCCGGCTCCGCGCGTGGCGAAGATGGCACCGATGCCAATGAGCACCAGGGTCGCGGTGACGAAGCCGCCTATGAACGGCAGGCTCGATCCGACGAGGTAGAGCAGGCAGCCGAACGCCAGGTGCGCGTAGGCATTGGTGGTCTTGTGATGGATCAAGGCGCCGCCGAGGGTGGTCAGCCCGGCCGCGATGCCAACGTAGGTCGCGAAGGCAAAAAGCAGCGCGCCGATCACCGCCAAGGGAATGCCCACCAGCGTCACGCACAATACAATGAACACGAGACCGGTCAGGATCGTGCCTACGATCCCAAGCGCGAAGGTGCGCATGGGCCGCGCGGCGATCTCCTTTTCCAGGTCCTCCATGCGCCGCGTGGCCAAGGCCAGCAGCACCGCGCCGAAGACGAACAAGAGCGCCGTGCGCGTGAGTGCGCGCCCCGCGGCGCTGAGCAGGCTGCCGCCCTCTCGCGCCGCAGCTTTCGCGGCTTCGTGCACTTTGCCTCCAACGTGCGCACCCTTGCCGCGATCCACCTTGCCACCCAAGACGCCCACGCCGCCGCTGATGTGCGCCCCGTCTTCGATGTCGAGCTTGCCGCCCATCACCGCAGCGTCGCCTTCGACGCGGGCACCCTTGCGCAGAGTGGCCGCTCCACCGAGAACCGAGAGATCGCCTTTCACCACGCCGAAGACCTCGGCCGTGCCGCCCATGATCACCAAGTCTTGGACGACTTCGTCGGCTTCGACCACGGTGCGCCCGCCGGCCACCACGCGGTCTTCAACCGCACTTTCCTTGGTTCCGCCGGAGTCCTCGCTCGTCTTCGCGGCCGGCACCTCGGGCGCTTCGGGCGCCGTGGGGGCTGCCAGGGGAGCCAGCACCGGGGCCGAGGGCGTTGGCGGAGCAGCCGGCACGGCGGGAGCGATGGGCGTTTCGGGCTGCGCTGGCGGGTCCTCGGCGTCTTCGGTCGGCGCTTTCACCTGCACGTGCACCAGAGTCCCTTCCCGCTTCACGATGTAGTCTCGATCCGTTAAAAGCAGTTCCAGGATCTTGCGTGGTGGCTGATCCTTGACGTGCACATCGACGGGCTGGCGGTTTGGTGCGTCGACGACGATACTCCAGCCCGCCTGCTCGGCGAGTTTGCGCAGTGCTTCGGCCCGCGGCAGCTCTGTGATCGAGAGACTGATGGGCTTCTCGCCTTCGGGCCATGTGCCTTCGAGGCTGACGGCGGCCAGTGCTGTGGAGTGCAGCAAGAGCGCGGCACAAATCATCTGAACCCAAACGACAAAGCGAGTCATCGTGTGACTCCTTTCCAAGCGAGTTGCCGTGGAGCAACCCGCGTAATCACCAAACCTGCGAGAGCGAGCAAGACGAAGGCGCCGCACCACGCCGCGATCCAAACCGGGCCTTCGAAGCCGTGCCGCATGAGCACGCCGGCACTTTTCGACAGCACCAGCAAACCCTGCAGTGCGGCTGCGGGCAGGCTCATCAGCTCCCGCAGGGAATCACGCAGCGTCGGCAACAGGCCGACGGCAGCGAGCAAGACCGCGAGAATCACCGAAAAGACTGGGAATCGCACCGGCGCTGGGGCGGCGACGGGTGCGTCGGCCAGGGCGGCGAAAGCTTCGTGGGCGCGGGCCGAAAGCAGCGCCATCTCGCCGAGTCGCTCAGCGCAGGCTTCGCAATCCCCCGCATGCAGCTGCGCGCTTTCTGGCAGCAGGTCGAGCTCTGCGTCTGCCAGAGCGACGAGCGCTTCTTCGCTCAGGTGCCCGTCGGACTGCCAAACGAGCTCGGGTTCTAGGCCGTGCTCAGTCATGTCGATCTCCTTCATCCAGTGCTTGGGACAGGGCGCGCCGTCCGCGAGATACCCAGGTGCAGACAGTTCCGATGGGAACGTTCATGTCCGCCGCGATTTCTTTGTAGGCCATGCCTTGCAGATGAAACATCTCCAGGGCGCGGCGTTGGTCGTCGTTCAGAGTCGTCAGCGCAGCGTGCACCCGTGCTTTGACCTGCGCGCGCTCGATCTGCTCGTCCACGCCGGGGCTTGAGTCCGCGACGCGATCGATGGGGGAAGCGTCGTCTTCGCCCATGGGTGCGGCGCGCCGCAGCGCGCGGCCGCGTGCTCGGCCCGCATCGAGGGCAACATGGCGCGCGATCCCGAGCACCCAGGGCGCGAGGGGTTCACCGGGGCGTAGCCGCTGCCGTCCCTCGATGGCGCGTCGGAATGTCTCGTTGGTCCCGTCTTCTACGTCCGCGTTTGTAAGCGGAAGCCGCAACACTCGCGCGACGACGGCTCGCACCAGTGGACGGAGCTGTTCGAGGCGCTCCGGTTGCGCCAAGACGGCCGGCGGTCCGAAGACGGGTGGCGGGACTGCCATTCCAAGCGGAAACATGCTTACCCTCTCTTCGCAGAGGGCCCCCGGGTTATTTCAGTCAGATGAGGACTTAGCCGGCCGATGGGCCGGGCGGGGCGGAATGTGGAAAAATCGCCCGCGCCACGTTGAAGCGGCAAAGACCCGGTTCCAGCGCGTGGGTGACCTTGGGTAGGGACGCATCCTTGCCCAGGTCCCAGAGCGGTGGCGGCGACAGCGCGCGTCCCTTGTCGTCGGTGACGCGGCGCACCGGGGGGCGCTCGGGTTGGTATGCAGGCGGACCGGCGACGACCGCCCAGGAACCGTCTTCAAGCACCACCGCGCTGCCGACCGGGAACTGACCGACGACCCGGGCGAGCACACTGACCCAGCTGCCGTAGACGGGATCTCCGGAAAGCCCTTTGAGCACTTCGTGTGCGGAAACCCGGGCGCCAACTTCCGTCGTCGAGCAGCCCTCGGCAAACGCGCGGGCGGTCGCGACCAGGTGGGAACGTGGCAAGGCTTCCCTGCGCCCCGCGTACAGTGGTCCGAGGGCGGTCGATCGGGCCAACCAGCCGGCTTCGAAGGCGGTGACCGCGATGGTTTGTGAAACCTGGTCTGCGGAGAGACGCGCGCCCGCAGACAGCGCTGGAACGCGCGCCTCTGAAGGCTCGGGCAACGCTCGGAACACATCCAAGTCGAGTCCTGATTTTCGCGCCAGCCAGTAACGACCGAGCGGAACCAGCAAGGTCGACTCGACGATCTCGGCGACCGTGCGCTCCGAGACCTCGATGTCACGCGCCATGGCGGCTGCCACGATGGCCGCGTGCGCGCCGATGATGGCGGGGTCCGGCGTGCTTGGGCGCAGTGCAAGGGCGGGCAGCAAGCTTGCCGACGGCTCCTTGGAGATCAACGCCGCAGCGCGCGCCAGGGCGCCTTGGATCTGCTGAGCATCTTCAGCGGCGGCGGCTGTGCGCGTCGCAGCGAAGACAGCGGCAACGGTGCTGAGCATGGTTTGCGTCACGGGTTCCCCGGCTTTCGTTTTGCGCGTTCCGCCCAGTGGGCAAGGGCACGCTCGGCGGCGGCTCGCACAGCTTCTTTGGCGCCCCAGCGTCGCTTCGCAGCTTCCTCCAGGATGTCCTTGGAATCCTCCGTCGAAGCAATCGCGCCCAGCAAATCAGCAGCCAGTACCCGTGCTTCTTCGTGAGCGCTCGATTCCAGCAGCTTGGTATCCAGCAAGATCTCTCCGGCGATCGCCTCCGCGCGAGGCGGCATGATCACGCCGAGCGCGTGCAGCAATTGCCGTTTTTCTTCATGGGAAAGGCCCGCGAAGGCGCTCGACTTGATGCGCAGCGCCAAGTGCGGTCCGGCGGCGCGCAACTCGAAGTCGCGGATCGCGCGGAGCGCTTGTACCCGGGCGTCTTCGCTGGGCTCCGTGTCCAGCAGGGCCGTGAGCTCTGCACGGACGCGCGGTCCAGTCAGCCCTTCGGCGCCCGCCAACGCTTCGATTCGGATCAGCGCGAGCCCATGGCCAGCGCCAATGGCCTCGAGGGCAGCGCGTGCTCCCGGCGTGGCGAGCTGCACCAGCACGCGAATGAGCTTCAGCGCACCTTGGAACTCCGCGGCGAGGGCGGCCTCGGCCAGCAAATGCTCGCGGTCTTCGGCCAAACGCTCCAGCAAGCGCGACAAGTCCTCGCCGAGCTCGGGATCAAAGTTCGCGCACAGCGAGCTGGCAAGCTGTGGCAGGTAGTCCTCGTTGAGGTGGTGCAGTGTTGCGCGCAGCAGGCCGCGTCGATCCGGCGACACACCGCCCCAAGTGGCAGAAGCCAGCAGTTGCTCAAGAGTCTTAGGAGTCAGAGCGGCACATATGACGCTAGCGTGGACTTTGGAGGAAAACTTGGCATCGCGGCTCTCGCGGTCGACTTGCGCGATCAGATCGATCAGTTGCTGCGGGCTCGCGCCAGCGTGCGTCAGCAGCTCCGACACGCCCGCATGGCCACCGTCCAAGGCGTTGAGCGCGGCGCTATCCACTAGGATGCGCGCCGCCACGTCGAGGGCACGTTCGAGATCCCCGGGGGCTTCTACTTCGGCTGCGTTTGCAGGCCGCGCCGCGATGGAGAGCCGGCGCCAGAATCGACTGTCGACGCGTCGAGGTGGCTGCGAGTGCCCATCGGCGAAGGCGTCTTCCAACATCAATGCGGAGTCGAACGCGAGAATGCCTGCGAGACGGTCCAGCTCTTCGCGCGCCGCTGCGTCGTCCCCCACTAGGATCTCGCCGAGGTGGATGGCGTCGGAAGCTTGGGGCGCACTCGGCTCGGCAGGTACTTCCAGCATGAGCTCGATGCTCGGGCTCTTCTGCGCCGGGGGGCGCGAAGAATAGCGTTGAACGGGCGGCGGCGTTTGGGTCCGGTCGTCGGACGCAGGGGGGAACGAAGACGTCACCGCGGATCGCTTCGGCGGGGTTGGTGCGGCTGGCGCGGTTGGTGCGGCTGGCGCGGTCGGCGCGGCTGGCGCGGTTGGCGCCGGCGTCGCCAGTGCCGGCACGGTGCGCGCGTGGCCCAGGTCCTCAGTCCTTTGCACTGAGTCCGCGGGTACGGATCCGAAGCGCGGATCGCGGATGCCGGAAAGGTCCAACTCAAGGGGGGGATCATCTGTCACCGGAGTAACGTCGGACTCCGGCGGGGTCTGCCACTGCTCGATCATCTCGGCGGGAGCGCGTTCGGTTGGTTCGGCGGCCTTGGTCCGCGCGGCCGGCGCTGCTTCGGCCGTTTCGGCCGCTTCGGCTTCAGTCGCCAATGCATCGATCGAACGCGCGGCCTCTCGCGTGCCGGACGTCGACGAAGCGATCTTGGATCTGCTTTGACGTCGCGTGGAAGTGGGCGGCGCGGAGACACGCTCGCCGTCCTGAGCGTTGGGCAACACCGTCGCCGCAGCGATGCGGGTCAGGCTGGCCAGCATCGGATCCTGCCGCAGCAAACGGCAAGCACCCGCGAGCTGGGTGGGCGAAAGCCGGGTGTCGGGGTCGAGGGCCAGCGCCCGCTCGAAAAGATTTAGCAGTTGCACTGGCGCGTCGGGCGAGAACTCTGTCAGGACTCTCGGCGTGTCCATGCCCGCTTCGCGCACGTGCTGTCCGGTGAGCAATAGGAATAGCAATGCGCCCAAAGACCAGACGTCGGATTCCGGCGTAGCAGCAAAGGACGCTTCGGGGGCTTCGTAGCGCTCTGGATCAGGCGGTCCGGGCAGCTCCATTTCCAGCGCGGCGTCTTGGCGCAGCTCCGAGAAGTTGAAGTCCACGACACTCACGGAGCCGTCGTTGCCAAGCAAGACGTGGCCTGCGTGTAGCGCGCCGTGCAACATCCCTTGCTCGTGCGCATAGGCGATGGCGCGCGCCGCTCCTTCCACGATTCGCAACGCCTCGGCCGGGGGAACGCGACCGCGCCGTCGGGACGCGAAGCTCGCCGCGCTCTCGCCACGCACCAACTTGCGCACGACGACCACCCGTCCGTCGATGTGCTCCCTCGCTGCGACGACTGCAGCGATACGAGGATGGTCCAGGCCTTGGGTTGCTTCCGCGCAGGCGACAAAACGAGCACCCAGGGGTTCGGTCAGATCTGGGTGCAGCCGCTTCAGTGCCACGTCTTCGCCGGCGTCATCCTGCGCAGACCACACGTCTCCCAAAAGGCCCCCACCAAGATGCGCGTCAAGCGTCCACGGACCGAATCGAGACCCAGGCTCGTTGGATCCACCAGTCATTATTCGAGCTGCACCAGCACGCTGCAGCATATCCCGACTGTGGCGCGTTCAGCCAAATTGCGTCATTCCACCAGGCGCAGGCCTAAGGGCAGCTCCGCCCCGAAAAACTCCGCTCGATCGGCGTCTGCTAGCGCCACATGCTCTCGCACCGAGCGGACCCATTCGTCGTCGGCACCAAACTGCTCCAAGCGCTTCGCCACGTCCGCGCGTACGGATTCGGGCAGATCCCGACTGCGATCCCCACTCACTCGCACCAGATCACGGGCGGCGCGCGCGGCCAGGGGCTGATCCGGCCATTTCTCTCCGATCAGATGCTTCAACCAGCGCTCCGCGGCCGCACTGGGGATGACGTAGTGCGCGCTGCCATAGGTCGGCACCCGTGCGCCGAGCTTGCCGATCGCCGACCATAGGCGTGGATTCTGTTCAGACCAGGTGCGCTCGATGAGCCATTCGCCCAGCTGCACTCGCCGCTCCGCGGGCACACGCTCGAGCGCGGCGGCGAGTTCCAGCATCTCGTCCAGCGCTCCCGGCTTGTAACCCTTGGGCCTTTTGGGCCCCTGACCGGCCGGAGCCAGAAACGGATCAATCCGGTCGCGGATTCGTGTTTGCAGCGCTTCGTCCAGCCCACCCGCCAAGCGACGCCAGGCGATCCAGAGCTGTTGCCAGCCCCGGGCTTCCGCTGCGAAGCTGAGGCCGGCCTCGAACAACGGGGCGATCTTCTTGATGCGGCTTTCGTCCAGCGGGTGGCCGTAACCAGGTCGAAGCGTGAAACCCGCGAGCATCCAAAACACACGCTCGTGCGCCGCTGAACGCGTGCGGCTCTTCAGGAGGGGTGAAAGCGCGTCGAACAAGGCGCGGGAGAGCTCGCCGCTCCATGTGCTGCGGTCACCCAGCAGTTTCTCTAGGGTGCGCCACAGCTCTTTGACCGTCCGCTCCTTCACGTCGCCGCGACTCTTGCCGAACACGAGTTCGATGGCGGCGAGGGCCTCGTCAAAGCGCGCCCCTTCCGGGCGCATACTGGGGCTCCGTCCCGGACGGAGGCTTTTACGTGCGACGTCTTCCGGCGCTTCTGTTGGCGCATCACCCCGCGTGTCGAAAGAGAGCTGGTAGCGCTTGGTTTCGCTGCCTGCCTCGTCCGCGACGCATTGGATTTCCACGGTACCGACAGGGGACAGCTCGCCGGCTAGCTGCACCATGACCTCCGCCGCCCCGTCGGCTGCTTCCAAAGTTGTCGCAAGCGGCGCGAGGCGGGAGTGGGTCTCGTTGTCCAGGGTGACGACGTCACCCGGCGCGGTGGCTCCCGCGTCTGTTGCGTAGACTTCGAAACGCACTGGGGCTCCGACACGCAGCGCGAATTTGCGTCCCGTAGAGTGTCGCGCTCCCTCTTCGGCACCGCGGGGCACGACGCACACCGCGCGCTTGTGCTCGTCGCCGTCCGCAAGCGCCACGAAGAAGCCATGTGCGCTGCCGCCTCCAATCAACAGGCCGCTGCCGGAAAGGGCGTGTCCGTAGGCGACCGCTCCCCGTGCCACCGCTAGGTCGGGGTCGATGCCTGGCATTTGCTGTGGCGAGCCACCGAAGCTTCGAATTACTTCCAGGACACGGTCCGTCAAGACCGGCGAGTGGAACAGTCCGCCGTTGAACAGCACTGCGTCCGGGGCGCGTCCGTCGGGGGCGTGCCGCGTCAGGAATGCCGCGATGTGACGCGTAATCGCCGGATCGTGTTCGTAGGGTAGCCCGAAAGCCATCAATGCGGCGCGGGCGCGACCGGTCCCGATGCCCTTTTCAACCAGGGGAACGAAGCCATCGAGCACGAGGCTGCGGACTTCATCACGGGAGAGCTCTGTCTTCAGTGCCGCGCCGACGAGCTGAGATCCGACTCCCAGCACCGAGACGCGGACACTTTCGGGCGCGCCCTCGCAAAGCAGCCGCTCTTTGGCACTGCGGCATGCCAGCACGAGCTCACCGAAGCGTCTGGGATCCAGGCGTTTTGGCGCGTTAACCATGCGCGACTCCGCCAAGTGCGCGATCGCCAGATCGATGTTGTCCCCGCCGAGCAGCAAATGCTTGCCGACCGCCAGGCGCCGCACCTGAGGTGACTGGTCCGGGCCCGTCACTGAGATCAGCGTGAGGTCAGTCGTGCCGCCCCCGACATCGACGACGAGTACCAGTGCGTCTGCGTCGTTTCTGGGCACGGCGCTCGAACCGAGCCGAGACCAGACATCGTAGAACGCGGCTTGCGGCTCTTCGAGCAGTCGCACCCGCAGCCCCGCGCGGGTGGCGGCTTGCACCGTGAGCTCACGCGCGACTTGATCAAACGAAGCCGGCACCGTCAGGATCACGCCGGACATGTTCCCGAGCTCCAGCTTCGGGTGGGCGTGGTCCCAGGCAGCGCGCACGTGCCGAAGCAGCGTCGCACTTGCGTCCACGGGGGATAGTCGCGGCAGTTCCGGATCGTCCGCACCCCAAGGCAGGATCGCGGCCTTGCGGTCCACCCGTGCGTGACTGAGCCAGCTCTTTGCGCTCGACACCATGCGGTTGGGGGCCTCTTGACCGCGTTGCCGCGCATGCGCCCCCACGACCCAGGGCGAGTCTCCCCAAACATCTTCGGGCGCCTCTCCCGTGGGCGGCGCAAAAAGGAACGAAGGCAACAGCCGCTCTGCGCTGACTTCCCCTTGGCCCACCACCTGCGCGATAGGGAAGACCTCCGCCGCGTCACCTGTATGTGCACAGGCGACCACTGTGTGGGTCGTGCCCAAGTCGATGCCGACCACTGGAGCGTTCACCGCCTCGCTATACAAATGTCGCCGCGCTGTTGCTAGCCTGACCTTCGGTTTTCCAGTGGTCACGGCGGCGGTTCAGGCCGGTTTACGCCAAACACTCGCGAGCCAGGGCTGCTCTTCCTGCGGGCGGCCTTCGGGACGATAGAAGTGCTCGAGTTGCTCCGCGGAGAGGGAATGCAGCGCTGCAGGCGACAACTATTGCTCCGCTGCGCTGCGCACGCCGAGTTCGACTTTCCAGCGTTCGTCAGCAGTGCGCGCTTCAAAGGGTACGGCTTCGATCAACAGCGTGCCCACGGGAGTGACTTGCGCTTCGAGGTGTACGGGCACGATGTCGCCCGCATTGCGCCCCTCCGTGGGCAGCGTGATCTCGATTGGCGATAGCTCCTCAAGCTCGCTCTCGGCCCAGTCCTCGAGGGCGGTGCCAGCGGGGTCTGTGCGGCGCTGGGTGCTGCCGAAGAAGCGGAACTGCACGGGCTCACCGACCACGACGCCGAGTTCGTGCGGCGGAAGCTCCGCATGGGTGCCTTCTTCCATGCCAAAGGGTGCGACGCACATGGCCAGGATCGGCGGCGGCACGCCGGGCACTGCTGGCGCCGGACTCTCGACGCCGATGTAATACGCTCGCGCCGTGCCTCCGCGGATGCGGATGCCCTTGCCCGCGCGCACCCGGGCGTAGAAGGCGGCTCCGCGCGCCACCGCCAGATCCGGGTCGTCGCCTGGCAAGACGCGAACCGGCGGGGCGCCGTCGCTGGCCAGCCACTCATTCAGTGAGTCGATGAGCCGCTTCCGAACCAACGGAGCCTTGACGACACCGCCGTTGAACAGCACGGCGGTGGGACGCAGCATGCTGCCGCCGCCCAGCACACTGGCATTTCGCCCCAGAAAACCGGCCAAGTGCCGGGTCACTGCGGGATCCGAGGCGTAGGGCAGCCCCAGCTGCGTGAGCCCGGTGCGTGCTCGCGCCGCCGGGCGCGACTCCCGATCGACTTTGGGGAAGAAACCCTCGAGCAGCAGTTGCTCCACATCGGCGCGTGTGAGTTCGGATCGCAGCGTATTGCCCATCAGCGCTGAGCCTTTGCCGGCGATGGCGATGGGTACACGCTCTGGAGCAGCTTCGCCGAGCAGGCGTTCTTTGGCGCTGCGGCTGGCATGAGCCAGCGCGGCCGCTTGGAATCGATCCACCGCGCTACCCTTGGCTTTGAGCTTTTGTGTCACTGCGTGCGCAAGGGCGAGGTCCATGTTGTCGCCGCCGAGCAGGATGTGGTCCCCCACGGCAATGCGTTCGAGCTCGAGAGCGCCGCTATTTTCCACGCAACGAATCGCGGAGAAATCCGTGGTGCCGCCGCCGATGTCGATCACGAGCACGACGTCGTCTGCACGCAAGTGTGTTCGGAAGTTGTCCCCCTGGGCTGCAATCCAAGCGTAGAGCGCCGCTTGCGGCTCTTCCAGGAGTGTGAGGTTGTCCAGACCCGCGGCGTAGGCGGCTTCCACCGTCAAGTCGCGAGCGGCCGCATCGAAGGACGCCGGTACGGTCAGAATCACCGGATGATCCGCAAGCACGCGCTGATGCCGAGACAGCTGCGACTCCGCGAGATGGTCCAAGAAGCGAAAGGACGCTTCGACCGGCGAGATGGCTTCGATGTCTTCCGGTGCGCCCGGCGGTAGCGCCGGGCTGCGGCGATCGATAGCGGGATGGCAAAGCCAGCTCTTTGCGCTGGAGATCACTCGCTGGGGGGCCTCCACGGCGCGTGCGCGCGCGAACTCCCCCACGCAAAAGCGACGCCCGGCGTCCCAAGGCAGTGCCAGCGTGCCTTCAGCTTCTGCCGCGAAGTACAGAAATGAGGGCAGTAGCGCCTGGTCTTCGAGTTGACCGCGGTCCACGAGCTGCGCCGTGCGTTCAACACTCGGAGTCGCTGCGTCGTCCGAGAGATCCAATGACGCAAGCGCGGTATGCGTCGTGCCCAAGTCGATCCCGAACGCGCGCGTCATTTCAGACTTCCAACTCCGCGGGGGCCAGCAGCTTCGGGTCGTGTTCGCCAACTAGGTCTGGGAGTTCGATCCTCGTCGCGCGCCAGCCACGGTGACGCAGGACGCCCGAGTAGGGGCCAGAACCGCTGACGTTGCCCACCAACTTGATGGCGGCGGCGTCAATGGGCGCTTCCACGCGGATCTGCGCGCCTTCATCTTCGCTCCGCACCGGCTCGAGGCTCAGGTGTTGCTCCAATGTTTTTCGACAGCCGTCATGCACGACGCGGGCGGCAACGCCGATGTCTTCATCAGAAAAATCGGCGACGTCCTGTCGCAGGAAGTCCACCAGACGTCCCTGACGCTGCAGCAGACTCAGGAGCTGGAGCGCCGGCGAGAAGTCACGTGTCACCTTTTCTGGCTCAGCCTTGGGCGCTGGCGCGGCGGGCGGAAGGGCCGGGCCGGACTCGAATAGGCCCTGGGCGCGCTTGGCCAGGTGTCCATCGAAGAGCACCCGGAAGAACAGCGCGAACGCCAGTCCGACGCGGGCAAAAAACGGTAGGGGCATGGGGTCACTCACGGCGCGCGCAGCATACGTTGGCGTGGGTACAAATCCAGCCCGCTTCGCATGCCGTCTGCACAACAAAGCATTGCGCGCGCGTTCTTCTCACGTGGAAAGCGCCGGCACGCGCTATGGTCGGCGTCTGATGCCTGTTTTGCTTTCGCGTCTGCTCACTGTGTTGGAAGGCATTGCGCCGCTTTCTTACGCCGAAGACTGGGACAACGTTGGTCTGCTCATCGATTCCGCAGGCACCGCCGCGATCAGCGTCTCGCGGCTGCTGCTGACCATCGACCTGACGCCAACGGTGATGAACGAAGCCTCGGAGCGCCGCGTCGACATGATCATCGCGTACCACCCGCCGATCTTCAAAGGAGTCCGGCGGCTACGTCAGAGCGCCCCCGGCGAACGCGTGATCATGCAAGCGATTCGCTCCGGTTTGCCGGTGTACTCGCCGCATACCGCCGTGGATGCAGCACCGGGGGGAGTCAACGACTGGTTGGCACAAGGTCTTGGGCCCGGTGTTTGCGAACCGCTGGTGCAAGCGGCACACCGAGGCAGCGCGGGTGAGTGCCGTGTGGGCGTCCTGACCAACCCGGACGACGTCGAGCAACTTCAGCGCGCGTTGGTGGAAGAAGTTGGCGTCGTGCGCATCGCTCGTAGTGGCACGCGCCGAGTCGATGTGAGCGGTCGTCAGCGTGACGAACTGTGGCTGGAGTTCGTCGTGAAACAGAGCGCCCTCGCCCAGGTGGCCACGGTGCTGACTCGCGTTCGCCCCGCGGGGGACTGTGTGTGGGATGTGCTCCCCCTCGCGGACAAGCCGCACCTTGGCGCGGGCATGGGGCGCGGTGTGCGCCTCCAAGACGCCCTCAAGCTGCCCGAGATCGTAGCTTTGCTCAAACAACACCTGGGACTCGAAAAGTTGTGGGTCGCAGCCAGCGAGCGCCACGAGCGCAGTGATCATCAGATCGAGCGGGTGGCCGTGTGCGCTGGTGCCGGCGGCTCGCTGTTCGAGAACCTGAAGGGCTACGATCTCTACGTGACCGGCGAGATGCGCCACCATGACGTGCGTGAAAAGGTTGCGGAGGGAGCCAGTGTGATCGTCTGTGGGCACACCAACACCGAGCGAGGCTACTTGCCTCACCTGGCGCGACGCATCGACGACGCCTGTCCCGGCGAGCTCAAAGTGATGGTGTCCAAACGCGACCGGGACCCGCTCGTGGTCGTCTGAAGCGACGCTATTCTCTCGCGCGGCCGAAGAGCTTCGCGCCGGCGGGGACCGAACTGGTGATCCACTGGTTGCCGCCGATCACAGCGCCTTTGCCGATCACGGTGTCCCCGCCAAGAATCGTGGCTCCGGAATAGATGGTGACGTCGTCTTCCAGCGTTGGATGGCGCTTGGCAGTGTGATCGAATTCGCTGCGTTCGCCGCGTTTGGTGGAAAGCGCACCCAGGGTGACGCCTTGGTAGATCTTGACGTTCTTGCCGATCACGCTGGTTTCTCCGATCACAACTCCGGTGCCGTGATCGACAAAGAAGCGTTCACCGATCTCTGCGCCCGCATGCACGTCGATGCCGGTCTTGCCGTGCGCGTATTCGCAGATGATCCTCGGCACCATTGGCACTCGCTCTTTGTAGAGCACGTGCGCGACTCGGTACGCAGTGATGGCCTCCAGGGCAGGATAGGAGAACACGATCTCCTCGATGCTGCGGGCGGCGGGGTCGCCATCGTAGGCGGCGAGCACGTCTGAGTTCAGCACGCGCCGCAGGCCGCTCAGGGAGTCAAAGAGGCGCAAGACGACCTCTTCGTTCCAGCCTTCTGCACGACTGATATCTACGCGACCGACGCGTTCCTCGTACGTGACGGCACGCGCGATCTGCTCCACCAGGATTTCGTAGGCGGGGTAGAGGTGCTCACTCAAGCTATGCCGCAGGTTGGCCCGGCTCAACGAACGCGTTGCGTAAAAACCCATGTACAGAACGGGCTTCAAATGATTGAAGGCCTCGATGATCGCGCGCTTGTTCGGAAGCGCGGCGCTTTCGAGGTTGTTGATCTCCTCTGGGCCGTCATAGCTTGCAACGACACCGTCGATGGCGCGTTCCAAATCGTCGATTCGAATCAGCGGACGGGACATATGAGGACGCACGCGGAAGAAGTCGCTGCCTTGGGCGGCAGCGGGCGGGTCGGAAAGACCCCGTATGGACAGCTTCTTTTCCACTGTAGCGTTCCCTACTGCTCAACGGCAGTTTCGGTTTCGGCGCAACGAGACGGGCTACTTGGTCACGGTCGCCGCAGCCGTCAACGGAGCCCGCAAGAACTTTGGTGCTAAGTAGCTAGATTCATTGAAGATGTCTGGGAGAAATTGCCAGGGCAGCAAAGCGTGCACATCTTCAGCCTCATGCCCGACGAAAAGCCGCCGCCCCCTGCCGATGCCCCCGCTGCCGATGCCCCCGCTGCGGACGGGCGTGGTGCGAGCCAAGATCTCGCGGACGGATTGGAGCTCATGCTCCGCGCAGCGCGCAAGGTGGTGAAGAAGGTCGACCCTGCGAAGTTTGAGTCCGCCAGTCGCCGCGCCATCGACAGCCTGGAGTCCCTCGATGCCAAGAAGGTCGGAGAGATCGGCAAGAAGGCTGCAAAGAATCTCGACCCGAAAAAGATCGAAGAGGTCGCGGGTGACGCCGGTCGCGAGCTGCTCAGCGTGATCGAACGCGTCGCAGACCGTATGGAGAAGATCGTCGACCGAGCCATGCACGAGGACGGTGCGGCTGGCGCGACGTCCCCGGCCAAGCCGCCCGCCCAATCCGAACCTCCCCCGGCTGCTTCCGAGCCGCCCCCGTCCAACACGGCGCCACGCGTGCGTATCGACGAAGGTTAGCCGGCGGGGCGTGCCTTGCGGCGCACTGCCGCGACACCGATCGCCGCAACGCTGAGCAGCCCGGGAAGGGCGCCAAAAGTCAGTCCCAGGCTCGTGCAGGTCGCGGCTTCCGCGTAGCCCGCGGTGCGGATCTTTTCGTGCATCGACGGATCGACACTGTGACCCGAGATAGCTCCGTCGACGACGTTGCGGCCTTGGAGTGTGCCCAGCACGCCTGCTGCCGGCACGAGCACCGCCAGGCCGACGGCTAGTAGGCCGATGGCGAGACCCCACTTGGGTTTCAGGATGGCGAGGCCGATCGCGACGACGCCACCTGCGACAGCGACGATCGCCAGCAACAGGACGATCCAGGCGGCCCAGCCGCACTCCATGAAGCTGTTCAACCCTTGGCTGCCTTCGCCGCGGGACCTGCTTTTGGCGGCGGTTCCGCCGGCACGAGGCCACCGAGACCCGCCTGAATGTCCGGATGAGTGAGGGGATCTCGCGCGGCGTCGCGCACGACGCGTTTGCCGTCTTCCCCGCCGATGCGCACCAGCGCGCGCGCCACGGAGAGCACTGCGTTGACTAGCTCTTTTTGATCTGCCGTCGCTCGATACAGCGCAAAGAAGGTCTTCAGTTCCTCGAGCTCGGACGAAGTGGCGAGCTTTTCGAGGGCGCGCGCTGCGCGCTGGATGTCGTCCGCCGTGTTGGCCGGGTCATTCAGGTGTCTGGCCAAGAGCGGAGCAGCTCGTGACTCATTCATTGCCGAGAGCGCGTCCGCCATGGGGCCCACGGGGGGTGGACGCAGCACATCCGTCAAGAAGTCGTAGTGCTTGGACAATGACTCCAGCATGTGCTCCGCGCCGGTGCGACGCGAAGAAAGCAACTGGCGCGCGTCTTCGAGCAACATCGGCGTCGTGCGAGCGTTTTCAGCTAAGTCGATCAGCACCTTGGTGACGAAGGCTTCCTTGAGGGCGCCCAGCTCGCGCAGAAGGAAGCGCTGTGCGACTGCCATCTCCGCTTCGCGCACCTCGATTGCCTTCGCTATCTGTTGTGGCAAGGGTGCCGGCGGCTTGCCGCGCGCAACGGTGAAGCTTCCTGCCTGCACGGCGCAGCCGCGGATCGGCTGATCGAAGGCGACGCTGCCGGCGTCTCCCCCGATTTCGTCTCGGAGCACGACCGTCCCGTCCTCTGTACACAAGGCAAAGCCGCCCTTGGTGCCCGCTCCTCCGATCACATCGCTCTTGGTCGTGGTGACCCAGTGCAGTTTTCCGTCCGTGGCGCCCAGGCCCATGGCGATCCGGAAGTAGGTTGCGGCAAAGCGACCGCCGCTGAGCTCCGATCCGTTCGGGTGGGCAAAGAGTCGGATGCGTTCCCGGGCCGTCGCGTTCGCCGGAGACACCGTGGTGCCATCCGAGAACCACAGGGGCTTTCCCGGGAGCTCACGGGTGGGCAGCGTGACTTGCGTGCCCTGCTGCTGCACGGCTTGTCCGATCCGGTCGTCGAAACGCACTAGGGACAGTTCGCCGAAATAGATGCTTCCGCCGAGATTGGTGGCGTGACTGACTTGCTCTCGCAGTAGCAATCGCCCCACTTCGTTCCCCGCGCCCACGTCGATTGCGGAAACGTACTGATTGCCCCAAGGCACCAGCGCGATGCCGCCTTGGATGGCGGGCGTTCCGATCTCCGCTTCGGGTTTGAATTTTCGCGATACGTTGCCATCGCGTTCGACGGCGAGAAACATGCTGCTGCCGCCGGAGCTACTGCCCAGGCTGACTACAGTGGTTGTGCCGTCATCCCCCGCGCCGCGCAGGCTTCGGCCTTCGCTGTCCACTTGCCACAGCTTGCGCCCGCTCTTTGCATCGAGGGCCACCACTGAGCCGCCGGTGGTGGCAACAACGACGCCGCCACTCACGCTGGGCATCGCATCCACCTTGCCGGCGTGCTTCCACTTGCCGGAGCCATCTAGCAGCACCCCAGACAGTCCGGTGTCGGTGACTCCGACGGCGACTCCGGGTCCGGGATCGACCTTGGCGGCCGCGATCCGTGCTTGCACTGCGGCGATGGACTTACCGCCGTCGTTCTGCCACTCAGGCGAAAACACGCGTCCGCCTCCGGAGCCGCTTGCGCAGCCGAAAACGGCAGAAATGCCCAAGAAAACTAGCTTCTTCATCACTCGTCCTCCGGGGATGCGCTGGCGCCACCCAGGGCTTTGACAGCCGCATCGACGGCTTGCTTCACGCGCTTGCTCCAATCCTTGGGCCAGCGCTCCGCGACATCGACCAGGTAGTTGCCGGCGTCCTTGGTGCCGAGCTCTCGCAGACGACCAACGATTCGGATCTTCTGTTCGTCACCCATGTCTTTGGGAGAGCGAAACAAGATCTGATCGAATCCGCTCGTGACGACATCGAAGGGCAGCTTGCCCAGATAGCCGGCAAGCTTCTCGCATTCTTCCGGCTTGCAGAGCTGTCCGATAGACGCGGCCGCTTCGCCCACGTTGTGCGATAGCGCCGCGAAGAGATCCGGAAGTGCTTCACGCGCGTTGAGGGACCCCAAACCGCTGGCGGCGATGCCGCGCACTTGGGCGTCGGGGCTACGTAGAGCGGCGCGCAGTGCTTTCACTGCCGCGGGTCCTCCGGTTTTGAGCAATGCCTTGGCGGCGCTCCGACGCACTTCGGGGACTCGGTGGCGGTAGTACGGCGCAATCGCTAAGCTGGAGGTCGACTGCTTCAACCCGCCGAGCACTTCCAGGCAGCGCGACAGAACGGACACACTGGCCCCGCGCCGTGCAAGCGCCTCAAGGTGTGGCACGGCGGCTTTTCCGGCATCTTCCGCATCCTCGACCTGCTGCAGGGCTGCAAGTATGCGTTTCTCGTTACCGCTTTCGAGCTCGGCCTTGATCTTGGCAGCATCGATCTTGGTTGCGGTGACTTTGCCCTTTGCCTTGCCCTGGGCCGCAGCGTCGGGCGTCGCAGTGGCAAAAGCCAGCCAGCAGGCCGCCAATATTCCAAGGTGTGTCGTTCGGCGCATTAGAGTCATTCTCCCCATGACAGCCGTCGATGTACCCTCGGGCGCCCGGACCGGCAAGCCCGGGCGGGAGGAACTATGAGCGACCGGACGCAGAACATTCCAAAGCCCCCCTACGTACGCCTGGAAACCGTGGAAGATCGTTCCCCCGCGGACACTGGCGGCTTTCTGCGTTTGCTGCGCCGACGCTATCTGGCGCACTACCCCGACGGCACCACCAGCGCACCCTTCAACTACGACGAAGTGGACCGTCCAGCCATCGATGCAGTGGTCGTGCTGGCGTACTTCCAGGCGCCGGACGGCGGCCTGCGTGTGTATTTGCGCAGCGCGGTGCGGCCCCCAGTGGTCATGCGCGACCACAAGCGTTCGCCCCTGACTGAATCCGAGTCCTTGGGTTGCGCCTGGGAATTGCCGGCCGGTTTGGTGGAAACTTCCGAGCAGAGCGAAGCAGGCCTACGCTTGGCGGCGAAGCGGGAATTGATGGAGGAACTTGGATTTGACGTGGCGGAAACGGATCTCATTCCCCTAGGGCCGAGCACCTTCCCAGCGCCTGGCATCTGCGCGGAGCGCCACTTCTTCTACCAAGTGCGTGTCGACCCTGATGCGCGGCAAGAGCCCGCCAACGACGGCTCGGCCTTGGAACACGGCGGCGCAGTGGTGCATGTGGCGTTGGAAGCGGCGCTGCAGGCCTGTCGCGCGGGCCAGCTCGAAGACGCGAAGACGGAGCTGGCGCTGCGACGGTTCGCGGAGCAACCCGCGTGAGCGCACCGCGAGTCATCGTCGTCGTGAAGCGCTCGGCGTATCGACGCTACGTCGAGGAAGAGGGAGACCCACGCGCGCGTCGGCTGATCCGGCGCAAGGACCCAACGGTGGCGCATTGGCGAAAAGCGCACGAGGAACATATGCGCACGGTGGAAGCCGTCGACGCTGCCCTCGAATCCTTTGGCGCGCGGGCCCTGGTGCTCAAGGGAAGCCACGCCGCCTTCGATGCCGCGGACGCCGCGTTAGTGGTGGCGGTCGGCGGAGACGGCACGTTGCTGGCGGCCTCGCACAACGTCGGCAGCATCCCGGTGTTGGGCGTCAACAGCGCGCCGCGCTTCAGCGTCGGATTTTTCTGTGCGGCGCGCCGCAGCAATCTCAAACGCATGCTTGGCAACGCACTGGACGGCACGCTGGAAAATGTGCGGCTGGCGCGCATGAGCGTGAGCGTGAATGGCAGAATCCGCTCCAAACGCGTGCTCAACGAAGCGCTGTATTGCCACTCGTCGCCCGCGGCCACGTCTCGCTACCTGCTCTCCCACAAGCGGATCCGCGAAGAGCACAAATCCAGCGGTTTTTGGATTGGGCCGGCTGCTGGCTCCACGGCGGCGCAGCGTTCAGCCGGTGGGCGTATTCTGCCGCTGCGCTCCCGCAAGCTCCAGCTGGTCGTGCGCGAGCCCTATCCGAGCTTCGGCCGGAAGTATCGTCTCTCTCGGTTCTTGGTCAGTCCAGGCGATCGAGTGGTGGCAGAGAGCATGATGACGGACGCGTGCATGTTCCTGGACGGGCCATATCGGCGGATCGGATTTGGTCTCGGGGATTCGGCGAGCTTCGCGGTCAGCGAGGAACCCCTCGTGGTTCTGGGTTTGCCGGGGAAGCGCGCGCCACGCAACCCAGGCCCCGACGCCTGACACCGCGCGTTACACACATTGTGCGACAAGTTTCGCGCCAAGCTTGGATCTGGGCGGGTCCCGACCGAAGAGCGCGCTATGCTGCCGCTGGAGTGATGCGCATCAGGTACCTTTCGGCGACGTTGACGAGTCTGTGCTTCATCGGGTGTGCGACTGGCGAGGGCGTGGGTCCGACGGACGGAACCGCCGGCTTCGGCGCGGCGGGTAGCGCTGGCGCGGCCGTGGACGGAGGCAAGACGGACTTCCCCGGAAGTGGCGGCATCGGTATCAGCGGCGCTGGCGGCACTAGCGGCGCGGGCTCCCAAGCTGGCGCAGCAAGTGGCGGCGTGGGCGGCAGCGCGGGCGCCGTCAGTGGCGGCGCGGCGGGCACGGGTGCGACGGCGGGCACCGGTGGCACGACGAGTTGCGCGCCGAACGAAAAGAAATGCGGCGGATTGTGCGTGCCGCCGAGCCCGGGCGTTGGCTGTGATGCAACGGCCTGCAGCCCGTGCGGCGTTGTCGCCAATGCGAACTTGAAATGCACGGGCACCCTATGCGATTTCGACTGCATCTCCGGCTACGTGAAGAGCGGGTCCAGTTGCGTGCCCCAAGGCGGGTCGGGTGGATCACCGGGTAGCGGCGGCAGCACCGGCACCGGGGGTGGCGGAACCGGCTGCGCTTTGCCCTGTGATTGGACTTCGGGCAGTAGCCAGTTCGTCTGCACTGCGTCGTGCCTGTTGGCTGGCAAGAACTTCGGTCTGTGCGCGCCGACCAACTGCTGCTTGTGCACCTGACCGCGCTCAGCGGTCGGAAAAGCCAAGCGGCAGCCGGTCTGTGATACTTTCGCGCTTGAGGAAGATCATGGCGAATCCAGTCTCGAAGCTCGCGCTCAATCTCGGCGTGCTCTCGGCCTTGTGTGCGTCGCCGGCATTTGCCGACGAAAAGAAACCGATGGACGACGACGACGTCGTCTTTGACAACACCAAGCCCAAAAAAGGCGAGCCCGACGTGGTGTTCGACAACACGGCGCCTCCACCGGAGGAACCGGATAAGTTGGAGAACGCCACGACTTTTGCGACGACGAACCCGGACGCCCCCGACGAACGTCGGCGTCGATTCAAGCCGGGATTCGCGGCCGGTTTCCAACTGGGGTGGTCGCTACCCGGTGGCTCCTTCGAAAAGACCGCGGCCGGGGAGGCCAAAGTCGGCACCTCCGTGGCGGGCGTGCTCGGTCTTGGCATCGACGTGGGCTACCGCTTCACCGAAAACCTGTACGTGGTCATGCAAATGGGCGCGGGCTACGTATTTCCAAATTCCTGTAACGGCGGCGCTAGCTGTTCCGGATGGCAGTTCCAGGGAGGCCCCATGGGCGTCTGGCGCTTCCTGCCATTTCAAGACGTTTCACCGTGGGTGGGACTCGGTGCTGGCTACGAATACATCGTACAGTCCGTCAGCCTGGGCGCCTCGGACTTCAGCTCTGCCTACCACGGCTTCCAGTTTCTGCGCCTCGCGGGCGGCGCACATTTTCGTACGTCACGCACCTACGCCGGCCCATTCATCAGTTACGCACTCGGCCAGTACGGTTCGACTTCCACTTCCGGGACGATCGCTGGCGTCGACAGCAGTGACTCAGGTTCGGTGGATGACCCAGCAACACACCACTGGATCACCCTCGGCCTACACGCGATCTTGGACTAGGGCTGGGGCGGTGGCTACCCGCACGACAGCCCATTAGCTCGGTCGCGGCCGTCCGTGCTCGGCGGATCCAAAAGTCCGCTGCCCTTGCGTGCGCTTTCTCTACGCTGAGAATCGCGCGAAAGGCGAACGGCCTGAATATACTTGGGCGTCTTCCAGCTCTTCGGCGATGCGCAGTAGCTGATTGTACTTCGCAATGCGGTCGCTGCGGCTCAGGCTGCCCGTTTTGATTTGCCCGGCATTGGTGCCGACGGCCAAGTCCGCAATGAAAGCGTCCTCGGTTTCCCCAGAGCGATGCGAGATCACCGACGTGTATCCGGCGCTTGCGCCCAGACGGATCGTGTCGAGGGTCTCCGTGAGGGTTCCGATTTGGTTGAGCTTGATCAGAATGCTGTTGGCAATCTTCTTTTCAATGCCTCGGGCAAGCCGCACGGGGTTGGTGACGAATAGATCATCGCCAACGAGCTGGATTTTGGAGCCCAGACGCTTGGTGAGCAGGTCCCAGCCCTCCCAGTCGTCTTCCGCCAGACCGTCTTCGATGCTGACGATGGGGTACTTGTCGCAAAGCGCCGCATACAGCTCGACTAGCTCCTTGGACGTGACGACCTTCTTGTCGAAGGTGTACTTGCCGTCTTTTTCGAACTCGCTGGCGGCGGCGTCCAGGGCTAGGCCGATCTGTTTGCCCGGGGCGTAGCCCGCAGCTTCGATCGCCGCGACGATACGCACCAAGGCCTGCTCGTTGGATTCGAGTCGTGGTGCAAACCCACCTTCGTCGCCCACCGCGATGGTCAGCTTGTCCTTCTTTAGGTTTGCTTTCAGTGCGTGGAAGACCTCGGTGCCAGCGCGCAGTGCGTCGCCAAAGCTCTCGAAGCCCAGCGGCACGATCATGAATTCTTGGACCTCGAGTCCGTTGTCGGCGTGCGTGCCTCCGTTGAGGATGTTCATTAGGGGTGTTGGCAGGACGCGCGCTGCGGTTCCACCGAGGTACCGCCACAAGGGCAGCCCCACAGTTTCAGCGCCGGCGCGGGCCGCAGCCATGCTGACCGCTAGGATTGCGTTAGCGCCGAGCTTGCCCTTGTTGTTCGTGCCGTCCAGTTCGAGCATGCGGTGGTCGATGTCCGTCTGCTCCAGGCAGGAGAGGCCCATCAGCGCGGGTGCGATGACGTCGTTGACGCTGGCGACGGCTTTCAGCACGCCTTTGCCACCGAAGCGTGTCTTGTCGCCGTCACGCATCTCGAGTGCTTCGTGCTCACCGGTGGACGCACCGCTAGGCACAGCGGCGCGGCCTTCGCCTGCGGTCGTCACGACCTCGGCTTCGACCGTGGGGTTGCCACGGGAGTCCAGAACTTCACGCGCGTGAATGTGGAGTATTTCGGCCATGCCGGCCGAGTACCATTTCTATTGTCGGTCGCCCATGATCGCCGTCCAAGGCTGGGCGGCCCTGAAAATGCGTACAAGCTCGGCGTCGATGTGGCCGTCTTTGACCTCTAGATTGAGGATGTCGAGGGCCTTTTCAACAGGCACTGCACGTTTGTACGGGCGGTCGCTGGCCGTCAGCGCGTCGAAAATATCGCTGATGGTCATCATCTTGGATTGGATGGGGATTTCCGCAGCGTGGAGCCGGTTGGGATAGCCCGTGCCGTTGAGGCGCTCGTGGTGCGCGCCAGCGATGACCGCGACGCGCGAAAACGTCTTGCCCCAGGGGATTTTGGACAAAAATCGGAAGGTGTGGGTCACGTGACTCCGGATCTCGTCGTACTCCTCTGGCGTGAGCGAGCCGCGCATCACGCTCAGGGACTTCACCTCGCGTTCGCCGAGCAGAGACGCCTCGCTCCCGTCGAGGCGGGCGTACACCTGGCGCCCCAGGTCCGCGATCTTCTTGAAGTCTCCAGCGGCCAAGACGGTGGGTTCGTTGGCGTGGGTGATGGTCTGCCAGGCTTCGTCCAACTGCGCACGTCGCTCGACCAGCTCTTGGTCGAAGGCCGCAAGCTCGTCTTTGGAAGCGCCACGCTCCATCGCGGAAAGCTTCCGTTCCAGCACGTCCAACTCTACGGTCCGCGTCACGAAGTCGAAGCGCGCCCGAACTGAATCCAGCTCGTGGGGGTACAGCTTCTTGGCTTTGACTAGGACATGCTCCCGAACGCCGATCTTGCCGAAGTCATGCAGCAGGGAGGCGTACTCCACTTCGCGTAGGTCCTCGGGCTGCCAAATCAGATCCTTGTAGGGCCCGGTGTCTTCTCGCTCAACGGCTTGCGCGAGACCCACGGTGAGATCTGCAACGCGGCGACTGTGACCGCTGGTCGTCGGGTCCCGCTGTTCAATCGCGTCCACGCTTGCGCGCACGAAGCCTTCGAAAATGGTTCGGATCTCTTCGTATAGGATCGCGTTTTCGAGGGCGATGCCCGCCTGCGCGGCCAGGGTCAAAAGGAGTTGCTCGCTGCGATCGTCAAAGGGCACCACCCAGCGCTCACAGTCTTCCGGACAAGTCAGTTTCTGGCTGGGTTCCTTCTTCTTGTTGATCAGCTGCAAGACGCCAATGACTTCGCCGCCTTTGCTGATCAGCGGGGTGCACAGCATGCTCTTCGTGCGGTATCCGACCTTCTCGTCAAAGGAACGATCGAAGCTGAAGGGCGAGCCAGGCGGCATCTCGTAGGCGTCATCGATCCGCAGCGTGGTCTTCTCCAGGGCCACGTGGCCCGCCATGCTGCGGCGGCTGATGGGCATGGTGAATTCCCGTGAATCGAAAGACACGGAGTCGTTTTGACTGGTCTTGAAGCGCAGTTCCCGTCGCGACGGGTCTGGGTCGCTGCCTTCCACAACGTACATGCTTCCCGCGTCGGCTCCGGTGACGAAGCGGCTCTTTTCCAAGATCAAATGCAGGAGCTTGGCAATTTCGCGTTCCGTGGTCAGCGCTCGGGCGATCTCGATCAACTCACCAAGCTCGTACCGGTAGCGGCTGAGCCACTTGCCGCGACTTTCGCTGCGAGCTTTGATCTGCATCAGCTCGAAGGCTTGCTCGAGGGCGACGGAGATCTCCGCGGGCTGCGCGTTTTCGTTCAGCACTGCGAACAGCCCGCGATTCTGCGCTTCCGAAAGCGCCGCGCTGTCGACGCTCCCGACCAAGACCAGGCGCATCTCGTAGGCCGCGAGTGCGTCTGCGTAAGGTGCGAACAGCTCCCGCCCAGTTTCCCAGGTGATGCCCGGTGCCAGAAGCACGCGGTGGTCTTCCTTCCTCACCATGCACAATAGTGGATGCGGCCGCACGACGGTTACGCCAGTGAGTCCAGGCAGGCGGCGCAAGGCATCCGCCATCGCCTCCATGCCCTCAACCGCCGCTTTGGCAGTCCCGCTCAACGCGCGCGGCGCCTTGCCCCCACTCTCTGTGCTCAGCGTCATTCGTCCTCGTCTCGCCGCGACCCGGAACGTCCAGAGCGTGCGCCCCCATTGCTTTCGCGGCGCCGCTCTTGCTCAAGCAGCAACTCAGCGTCGCGCTTTTCGTACGCAACCACAATCTTTTGTACCAGGGAGTGTCGTACGACATCCGCGTCTGTGAACGCGCAGAATGCAATGCCAGGCACCGCGGACAGTAGCTCGCTGGCCTCGCGCAAACCGCTCCGGGCGCCGGTCGGCAAGTCGGTTTGCGTGACGTCGCCGGTCACGCACGCCTTCGAACCGAAACCCAGTCGCGTCAAAAACATCCGCATTTGTTCCGAGGTAGCGTTTTGCGCCTCGTCCAAGATCACAAAGGAGTCGTTCAGCGTGCGTCCACGCATGAAGGCAAGGGGCGCCACCTCGATCTGACCGCGTTCACGCAGTTGTTCGACCTTGTCGAAGTCCAACATGTCGTGCAGGGCGTCGTATAAGGGTCGCAGATACGGATTGACCTTCTCGGCCAGATCCCCCGGCAAGAAACCGAGCTTCTCGCCTGCCTCGACGGCGGGGCGGGTCAAGATGATGCGCTTGACGCGCTTCTGTATCAACGCACTCGCAGCCATGGCCATCGCCAGGTAAGTCTTGCCGGTGCCTGCCGGACCGATCCCGAAGGTCAAGTCGTGTTGGCGGATCGCCTCGATGTACCGGCGCTGCGCTTGCCCCTTGGGCGCAATGGGCTTGCGGTGCGGCGTGATCAGAATCACTTCGTCGATCAAATCCACCAGCGTGCTGCCCGGATCCTGGCGCAGCCCGCGCACGGTTCGCGCTACGTCGTTGGGGCCGATCTCGTAGCCCTTGCTGACCAACGTCGCGACATCCGACAAGAAGCGCCGCGCCACGCGCACGTCGCTCTCCTCTCCGGAGAGGTAAATGGTATTGCCGCGCAGGCTGACCTCGGCGCCGCTCTGACGGGACAGCTCTCCAAGGAGCGCGCTTTGCGGACCCGACAGCGCCATGAGCACGGAGGTGTTTTCGACTTCCAGGCTCTCGCTATGCGGGGCTTCACTCATTTGGGGCGCGGGGTCTCCGGGTGCTGGTGGGCTGGTGGGCTGGCAAGCACCAGGATATCCCCGAAGGCACAGGTTGTCCCGGCAAGGCGGAGCTTTCCCGTCGGGCAGCCACGGCTCTGGACCGGACCTCCCGCCTGGGTGGCTGTAGATCGCACCTTTCTTGGCCGAAACAGCCCAGCGCCGGTAACCCGAATGGCATGCGTGGTTGGACCCGCTGGATTGGCATAGGCGCTGCGGCGGGGCTGATTTTTGCCCTGGTGCCCGTAGTGCGTGGTGACATCGCCCTTGAAGGCGCCCTTCGCAAGATCGCGCCGCGGGCGGCAGACGCGCCGAAGGCGGGACCGAATCTCGAAGGATTCGATCTGATGCGTCTGGATTTGCGACCGAGGCGCGTGCTTGCGCCGCTCTCCGACGGTCGCCATGCCGAACTCACCCTCGATCCCGTCATCCAGCGTGCAGCGCTTACGGAGATGAAGAAGTACCGAGTCCCCGAGGCGGGCGTTGTGGTGCAGGATGTAAAGACGGGAGCGATACTGGCGTACGCCAGCTACGTGAACGAGGGCGCCAAGTTTGACGTCAACGCCAAGGCTGAGCCCCCCGCGGCCAGCGTCTTCAAAGTGATCACCAGTGCGGCGCTCGTAGAGAAGGCCGGGCTGAATGCCAAGACCGAACAGTGCTACCGCGGTGGAAGAAGCCGGCTCATGGCTGACGAGCTCCGCGACGACCCGGCTCGCGATAAGTGGTGCGCCACTCTGGCCATGGCGATGGGGCGCAGCCTGAACGTGGTGTACGGGCGCCTCGCACAGAAGCACCTCACGCCAGAGGACGTCACCGCCATGGGCGGCGCATTCGGGTTCGGTGCGTCCGTGCCCTTCCCGGTTGTGAATGAAGCTCCCACGATCGAGATACCCAACGACCCATTGGAGTTCGCCCGCGCCAGTGCCGGTTTTTGGCACACGACGCTCTCGCCCTTGGCTGCCGTGACCATTGCCCAAGCGGTGGCCAACGGCGGCGTCACGCTTGAGCCGCGCATCGTGCAGTCGATTCACAAAGGCAAAGAGAAGCTCTGGGAGGATACCCGAGAGCCGATGGTGCTCCGCCGTTCAGTGAAGCCAGAGACCGCCGCTGAGCTAACGACGATGATGATCCAGACGACCCAGAATGGATCGGCATTCAAGAGTTTCCACGATCGTCGTGGCCGTCCGTTCCTGCCCGGCATTACCGTCGCTGGCAAAACCGGCACGCTGACCAAACACAAAGCCAATCGCCACTACACCTGGTTCGTCGGTTTCGCCCCCGCGGAAAAGCCAGAAATCGCGATTTCTGCCCTAGTGGTCAACACGCCCACCTGGCGCATCAAGGGGCCGGAGCTCGCGCGGAACGTCTTGCGAGCCTACTTCTCCAAGAAGGGCGCAAAAGGCGTCTCGCCCCCCTGATCTTGAGGCCTCTGACTTGAGGGCGGATCGCTGCTCGCACGCTCAGGCACGTGCTGACCGTGACCTCCCAAGCCGCAAAACGGCTGAAGTAGCTTTTTCAGCGGCGCCAAAAATCTGTCCATGTGGGTGGGTGGACGACTTTGCCCCACGCGGCCTGAACAGCGCGCAAAGGATTTTCCCTCAGATCATGGCTTCCCGGGGTTGGACTCGAGGGCATTGGTTGCTAAAGTAATCTGGTGCAAGTCGTGTTGCGAAAGCTCGGTCGTGGCTCCCGCGCAGTGACGGGGCGACTGGTCCGAGCTCCTCGAAAGGGCTCGGTCGTGGTGATCGAATTCTCGGACGGCATGCACGAATACGTGACGACGCCCGTGAAGCGTGTGCTGCGCTTGGCTTCGAGCGACGTGTTCTACATAGAAACCGTAAACAGCCGGTATCGCCTTGAGGTTCGCGACCGCGAGCGTACGCTCGAAGACGCGTCCAGCGGCTGAGCGTCTGGTTTACGGCTCCCCAACCACGTCGGGCTGGCGCCGCCTGCGCCTTTCCGCTATTGACGCCCGTCGCGACGCAGTTTTAGCGACGCAGGATTGAGAAAAGGACGAGTCTGAGCATGGGACGTTTTGATCGCCGTAGGTCTTCCAAGATGCGCCGCCGCAGGAGCCAAGCAAAGAAGAAGGAGCGCGACCAGCGTCGCGTGGAAGAGAAGAAGTCTGAGAAGAAGCCAACTGGACGCAAGAAGTCCGCAAGCTGATCCTCGGTCGTCGTGAACGCGCGGCGCGCGCAACGTCTCGGTGAATGCCGCTCACTCGGCGCCGCCGCAGCGTCTCAATGGAATGCCGCTCGGCCGTGCCGCAGCGTCTCAGTGAAGTGACGCTTGCTTGGCCGCGCCGCCGCGTCTCAGTGAATGACGCGCGTCGGGAACTGCACGTCTCGGGGAGCGGGCGCGTCAACAGTGACCTGTTCGCCAAAGAGACCCATATCGCCAGCGAGGCGTTGTTCACGCACGAGCTGCCACCCGCCGTCGTCTCGCCAAACCTGCGCCAGACGGGTCGAGCGCAGGGTGGCGTCGTTGTTGCGCACCCAGGCGACGTCTACCTGAATCGTGGCTTTGAGCTTGTCCTGCATGCTCAGGCCGGCGAGTTCGACGTCGACGATGCGTACGTCCTTGCCCCAGCGGTTGCGCCGCTCCAGGAATGTACCCCGCGCACCTTTGGCCGTATGGCCTAGCGCGATGTCCATACGACCGAAGCGCGTCGCCAGATTCAGCTCGCGGGCCGCATCCGTAACCCGCTCCGCTTGAGACGGCGGCGACATGCAGTTCGGGAGCAGGCACAGCCCACCAAGCAACAGAGCCAAGTGCAGAGCGTTGCTCCGAGGTGCGCGCGGGTAGGTCATCCCTCGGTGCGGTAACAGAAGTGCAGTGCCCGGGGAAAGAAAGTGACGGAACTTCCCCGCTTGCCCGCCCTCGTGGCATGCTTTCGGTGTGAGTCGGTCTTGCATCTGGACTGTAGTCGCGCTTTCCCTGGCGCTCTCGTGTCCCGGGGTCGCCCATGCGCAGACCCCGGCCGAGCTGACCAAGTCCGGGCTGGCGAAGCTCAAAGATGGGGACCTCAAGGGCGCCGTCGCGGATTTGGATCGCGCTGCGCAGCTCGATCCGTCGGCGCCAATCCTGTTCAATCTGGCCCAGGCGGAGATCAAGCTCGGGCAGCTTGCCGACGCCGAGCGCCACCTTCAGGAAGCCAAAGTTCTCGCGGAGCAAAGTGGACCGAAGGCCTTGATCGGCCTGAGTGACAAGGCGTTGAGCCAACTCGCAGACCGGGTCCCGAAGCTGGAAATCGTGTCCGTGCCCGACGCAGAGCGGCTGGAGTTGAAGCTGGACGGAAAGCGCATCAAGGGCGTGGACCACCGCATCAATCCGGGTGCGCACAAATTGGTCGCCTCGGCCGATGGCTTCGAATCCCATACCGAGGAGTTCACCGCAGCAGAGGGAAAGACCATGAGTTTGAGCTTTTCCCTCGCCCGCAAGAAAGCCCCGAAAACCAATCAGCCCATCGCAGAAGAATCCGAGCCGGGTTCCGCGCTGCCGGTTGGACCCATCGCGCTCGGCGCAGCGGGGCTTGTCGCGGCGGGCGTCGGCGTTTACTTCTATACGCGCGTTGCGTCGATTGATGACGACCGCATCCGGGAGCATGAACAGGCCGGTTGCCCTGGGCCGAGCTGCCCAACGGAACCCGAGAGCGCGCGGCTGCTTCGGGAAGACTCGGAGCAGGCGGCTCTGTTCGGAAATGTGCTGGTTGGAGCTGGCGCCGCGGCAGTGGTTGGCGCCGGCGTTTGGTGGATTCTATCGGACGGCGACTCTAAGCAACCGAATGTCGGGCTTTCGATCGGGCCGACCCGGGCGCAGCTGCACGGCCGCTTCTGATTCAGAGACAGCCGACGACTTTGCCGTTTGCGTCCACGATGGGTGACGCACAGGGCTTCTTTGTTTCCTCGGGCGCGGACCGCGGTTGTACTGCGGGTTTTGGCGCCGCTGCGGGCTTCTCCGCCGCTATGGCTGCAGGCTTCTCCGGCGCTGTGGCTGCAGGCTTCTCCGGCGCTGTGGCTGCGTGCTTCTCCGGCGCTGTGGCTGCGTGCTTCTCCGGCGCTGTCTCGTCTTCATCGGACTCGGGCTCCGCCGAGTCCGACGGTGGGGGCGACACAGGAACCGCGGTGACTACAGGCTGCGCCGTGACAATGGGCGGCGCCGGGGCGTTCGGGGCCGCTGTGGGGACAGGCTGCACGGCCGGTGCCGTTGCCTGAGTCTCCATCGGGACCGGCTCGGACGGAGTCGCGACGGGGCCCTGCACGTCGCCACGAACGGCGCGAATGAGCACCAGAGCGCTCACCGCTGCGAGCAGCAGGATCGCCAGACTGGCGGCTACCCACTGCAGACGGGTCTGCAGCGAGGACGGCTGCCGCACCGTCGGCAACGGCACGTGTGCCCCGGGCGTCATCGCCACTCCGTGGGCTGTCGAGTGTGAATTGGATGCGGTGGTCGTGGCGTGTGCTGAAGACGACGACGAAGACGACGACGAAGACGGGATGCTCGCCTGGGAAGCCGACGCCGTCAGTTGGTCACTGGCGGGTAGCGAAACCGAGGCGCTGCCAGTGAATTCGCTACGATCGTTCGAGCGGGGCGGCGCGGGGGCTTCAACCACGATCTCCGGCAAACACAGGGGATCGAGCGCGGCGATGATGTCGTCAGCGGACTGGTAGCGCTCACTGACTTTACGCTGCAGGCAGCGTGTGACGACCTCTTCCAGTACGGGATCGAGGGTTGCGCAGAACTGCGAAACCTTCGGGATCTCGCTGAACAGAATCATCGAGAGCATGGCCGCTGGAGACTCCGCGGCGAAAGGTCGGCGGCCCGCCACCATCTCGAATAGCAGAACACCCACGGACCAAAGATCGGCTCGGTGATCGACGCGGGCTCCCCGGGCTTGCTCCGGGCTCATATACGCTGGGGAGCCCACCGCGATGCCGGTATTGGTGAGCAACTGTTGCTCTTCCGCCAAGACCTTGCTCACGCCAAAGTCCAAGACTTTGAGCACAATCCCGTCTGGCGTCTCGTGCAGCACGACGTTGCTCGGCTTCAAGTCTCGATGAACGACGTTGCCCGCGTGGGCGGCGCGCAGGGCGTAGCAAATGTCGCGGATGATGGTAGCCGCCAGCTTCGGATCGAGGCGTCGCTGACGCTTGATCACGCTACGGAGGGTCCTGCCGTTCAGCAGCTCCATCACTAGGAACGGCTCTCCAGACTCCGCCGTGCCCGCTTCGAGCATGTCCACGACGTTTCGGTTCTGGAGGCGCCCCGCCGCCTCGGCTTCTCGCACCAAGCGCCTCTGCATCTCCTCGGACGCGCCCGTTGTCAGCAGCTTGATGGCGACCGGTTGCTGGTCTTTCTCCCGCACCGCAGACCAGACGGTCCCCATCCCGCCTTTGCCCACTGGCCGGACTAGGCGGTATGCGCCACCGATGACGGCCCCTGGGTGCATCCGGCTAGCGTAACCCGAATGCCAGCGCGTGGAAACGCAGCTGGCGGCGACGCAGCGCAGCATCCTCAGATTGGCGCTATGCTGGTTTTGTGCGCAGGCATTCCCAGCGTCGGGTGCTCGCTCCGCTCCTGCGGGGGCTGTGGGGGCGTTTGGTGTCGGGCGCGGTTCTGGCTGGCGCGGTTTTGACTGGGGCAGCGAGCGCGCCGGGCTGCGCTCCCGAGGAGCTGGCTTACGGCCCGCCGGCAGCTGGGGGCGCGGGCGCGGATGCGGCAGCCGGAGACTCCGCGGCCAGCGACGCCGCGGGCTGGGCCGAAGTCTGCGGCAATGGTCTGGACGACGACAACAACGGCAAGGCGGACTGCGAGGAAGAAGTCTGCGCCGGCCTCGCGTGCGTTGATGTAGCGCCAGCGGGTTGGACGGGACCCGTAGCGTTATTCACCGGAGCCGACGGCAACGTGCCGGTGTGCCCCGATGGACTGGACTCGGTGTTCGAGGGCAAGACCGACCTGTCGTTCCGCGCGGCAACCTGCAGCGGATGTAGCTGCGGCACGCCGACGTCTCTGATCTGCACAGCAAGCATCGCGACGTCGCAGAACACGATTGCGCCTTGCAACCTCGGACTGGTTTCATCCACGGCCACGGAAAACTGCACACCGATACCGGCTGCGCAGGCGATCCAGGTAAACGGATTCTCCGCTTCGGGCACGTGCGGCGCGGGCCCCGCGCCCACGACGGTCACCAAGGATCCGGTGGCGTTCGACGAGGGCGTACGCGCGTGCGCATCGAGTCAGAACTTCGGCAGCGCAGGCTGCGAAAGCGGGAAGGTGTGTGCTCCCGCTGCTTCCACAGCTCTGCCTTGTGTCATTCAGAGCGGTGATATCGAGTGCCCGGCGCAGTACCCGCGTCGTCGCGTCGTGTACGCGTCGACGGACGATTCCCGCGGTTGCGGCAACTGCCAGTGTTCATTCTCCGGAAATTGCTCCGGGGCCGTCACTGGGTACGCACTAGCGGGGTGCACCTCGGCGGTCGCCAACGTCAGTACGGGGTGTGTCGAGTCTGCCGCCGCGTCCGCCGTGAAGGTAGTCAATGTCAGTCATACGGGGGGATGCAGTTCGAGCGGAGCGCCTCCCACGGGCTGCGTTGCGCCAAAGGACGCGTCCACGGTCTGCTGCGCTGCGAGCTCCGGGCCGGCATGCCCAGTGGGGAGAGGTCCCGCAATGGTGGAGACCGGCAGCGGCAACAGCGCGTACTGCGTGGACTCCACTGAGGTCACAAAAGCGCAGTACGCAGCGTTTCTCGCGGACGGAAGCCCACCAACCCAGCCGGCACACTGCGCTTGGAATCTGTCATTCACGCCCACCTCGGCGTGGCCCGCGGCGCCCAATGCGAGCGACGCTCCTGTGACCTACGTGGATTGGTGTGATGCTTGGGCCTTCTGCGCGTGGGCGGGCAAGCGGCTGTGTGGCGCGGTCGGCGGTGGTGCGGAGCCTTATGCGAAGTCGGGTAATTCAAAGCCGGCTCCCGACAGCCAGTGGTTCCGGGCTTGCAGCAAGGACGGTAGCCAGAACTATCCGTATGGGCCGACGGCCGTCCCTGGGGTGTGTGCGACCTCGTCAGCTCTGAAGCCCGTCAAAGCGGATCCGTGTTGCCATGGCGGCGTGAGTGGTGCGTACGACTTGGTCGGCAACGCCAAAGAGTGGGTGGACTCTTGCGAACAGTCCCAAGGACAGAACGACAAATGCGTCGCTCGCGGTCAGTCGGACTGCAGCGACGGGGACACTTACGATCGCGACCGCACGCGCGCGGACACCGGGTTCCGCTGCTGTGCCCCCTGATGCGTCAAAAGACGGAAGCCGCTACGAAGTATGTTTGCCCCCCGGTGGGAGCTTCTGAGTCCGTGCCGCGCGCGTGCCCCAGCCGCAGATTCACCCCCGCGAAGTAGCCGAGCACCAGGTCGACCCACAGCTCTGCGCCGACTCCGAGATGGTAGTCCTCGAAGGGGTCTTCCAAGTCGATGCGGTTGAAGGCACCGCCGTAGTCCGCAAAGACACTCGCACTCAAGGTCCGAAGGAACACGGGCAACGTACTGATCCCGCGGTCCGCGTACAGGATCGGAAGACGATACTCCGCGTTTAGAAGGTTGAAGTGCGTACCGATGAACTGCGCGGGTTCGTAGCCGCGCAGCACGAAACTCGACTGGAGGATGCCATCGGTAAACGCGTCCAAGACGGGCAAGTCTACAAATCCACCGGTGAAGAACAGCCCGCGTCGGGGATACGTGCCCACCGCCGCCCCGCCGGAGAGCGCCAACGCAAGCACGTGGTGATCAGCCCAGGGCATCGGCAGGTAGCCGGTGGCTCTACCGGAGAAACTAGTGAGCGTGTCCTCGCTGCCCAGTTCCTTGAGCGCAAAGTCGCCGGACAACGCCAAGTTGAAGCCGCGCTCGTTGCTGATGCCATACAGCGAGCGATCCGCGTTGGAGTAGCTGTAGCCCAGGGAGGCCATGCCCAGAAAGCCGCGATGCGGATCCCGGGTGACGCGTGCATAAGGGTCTGCGCTGGTTCCAACCGGAAGCGTTCCGTCAAAGCTCATTGCCGTATACGACAACGCAACACTTTGATACTCGAACGTGCCGGGCATCCCGAAAGAGATGCCAGTGCGCGCACCGACTTGGTGCTCGGTGAAGATCGGCGTCTCGTCGCCAAAGCGGTAGCCGCTGCGGGGCGCAACCCGGCGAAACAGCGTGGCGAAGAAGTCGAAAGGCAAGCGCCGATAGACGTAGCTGGCGGTGCCGCTCACTTCACCTTCTTCGGGCTCCACTAGTAGTGTCAGCGCGAAGGCGTGATGCCCGACAATGTCCGATCCACGCGTCGCGATGCGCAGCGCGTTACCAAAGGTGCCCGGCCCGTATTCGGCTTCGTAGGCTCGGGGTGCCAGCGTGGGAAGCGGGTTGTAGGTCTCTATGGGCCACTGCTTGGACGGTGGTTCGGGATGCGGGTGCGGGCGCTCCGTGTCGAAGGGAATCGCCTTCAAGAAGCGCGACTTGTCGAGGGGCATGCTGAACAAGTCGAAGCCATGGGAGGTGTAGCCGATGTAGAAGAGCGTCTTCCCGTCCGGTGTCACTTCCGGGTAGTAGGCTCCCGTCTTGACGTTCGTGACCTGAAACAGCTCCGCGCTGCGTGTATCGTAGGCGTAGATGTTCGCGATGCCAGTGCGGTCCGATGTGAACAAGACCATGGCGTCGTCCGGGGACCAGGTGGGCTGCTGGTCGAGAGCGATGTCGTGGGTGACTTGTTGGAACCGGCCGGTTTTCACATCGACGATACGCACATCTCGATAACCGCCGGCAGTCCAAGCGCTATACGCTAGCTTGCGGCCGTCGTGGGAGAAGCGCGGAGTGAACGCCTGCTCGTAGCGCGCACTTGGCACCAAAATGCGCTCCGCCTCGACGCGGCCCTCGGGGCTCAATTGCGCGGCGCGCAGCGTGGACGTGCCCGCCCGGTTCGTGACATAGGCGATCTGGCGTCCGTCAGAGCTGACGTCGGGATCGCGCGCTCGCCGGCCCTTGGTCAGGCGCTCGACGCTGTTGCTTAGGCCCCGCGGCGATGAGGTGCCGGCCTGTTGTCGGAACAGATCGTTGAAATAGTAGCGCCGCTCGGATGGAGCCGTGTTGTCGAAAACGTAGCTACACGATGGCTCGAAGCTCAGCGCGCGACCGGAGCTTCGCGTCACTAGGCGGGCAGTCTTGCCGCTTGCGCGGTTCCGCGCCGCGAGTTCCACGCGGTAGAAGCCGCCGGGCGAGTGCCCGTCGTCGCGGTAGTACATGATCTCTTCGCGAACACCGCTCCGAGCGCAAGCGGGTACGAATCGCGGAGTGGCCGCGATTCGCCCGGATTGGGTCAGTTGGGTACCCTCTCGCAGCCCGCGCTTTTCTGCCGCAGCGATTTGCGTCGCGTACTTGCGTTTCAGATGCAGTTTGAAACCTTCGTACAGCTCGACGTAGGTGCGCCCGGTGGCGCGGCGTATGGAGCGGTTGATGCCCCAAGGCATGACGTTGGCGCCGTAGTCCGTCGCGACGGCCGCGAAGGTGTCCGGGCCGTAGATGTCGGCGATCCAGCCGATGAACTTTCCGCCGTAGAGATACCAGAGGTTGCCGGTGGGCCAACGCCGCGCCGGATTGCTGATCTGGTCCAGTCGCGCGATGCGATTCTCCAGGACATCTGCGCGCAGATACATGTCGAATTGCGTGGACCGCAGCCGTCCGCCGCCGCTGTGCTCGGACTCCAACGCAACAGCAAGGCCTTCCAAGATCCAGCGCGGTTGCACTTGGTTCGGGGCGTAGGTCTTGCCGAGGATCGAGTTCAACAGCGAAGGCACGCCGCTGATGTTGTCGACGTGAAGGATGTGAACGTATTCGTGGGTCAACAGGTTGCTGAGCCAGTCGTCGTATTCGCCCAAGGGCGACATGTCGTCGGGCGCGCTGACGAACATGCGCACCGCGTTGTACGGCAAGGCCGTCGCCGACCCATTCGCTGAGTCCGTGGTGTCCGTCAGGAGTATTTCCGTCACCTCCGTGGGCTGCCATCCGAGCTGAGGGACCAGTTGACGATGGACGGCTTCGCCGAGGTTCGCCACGCGTTGCGCGGACGATTCCAGACCCCCGTGATAGTGAACGCGGAGATGTGGCGTCTTGATCGTGTACCACTGCAGGTACGGGTCACCGGCATGTGCGGGCGCGCTCAGGCCCGTCAGCGTTGCTGCCAAGGACAACGCCGTGAGCCACGACTTCATGGGCAACTAGGCTGGATGCGCAGGCTCACAGGTCGTCGTGAAACAACGGCTCACGATTCCTGACATAGCGGTACACGAGCTGGCGGCCTTCCGGCGAGATCTGGGTGAACTTCGCGCCGAACCCGGGTGGGGCTTCGACACCCGCGGTGGATGCGGGCGCCTCACGCACCCACTCCACCACCGCCAACGCCTCGAATTCGTAACCGCCAGGCAGCGAAACATGCACGACCAAGCTCTCGCTCATCGCTGGGATTTGGTAGGTTTCGACGAAGATCCCGCCTGCGTCGATCACGTCATTGCCGCTGAGGCCCTTGTAGAAATTGGTCGGGCTGTGGGCGCCGAGATTTGCCTCGATGCGGCGGGTATTCGGCGGCGCCTGGATGGGAACCGCCGGCCCCGGAGCCGCTTGTGGGTGCGAACCCGCGGCGGCTTGTGGGTGCGCGGCGGCTTGTGGGTGCGAGCCAGGGTGTGGCTGCGCCTGCGCCTGGGGGTGAGAGGGATGCGCTTGCTGACCCGGTGGCTGTGCAGGCCACGCCTGTTGCGGCTGCTGCCAGCCGGCAGCGGCAGCGGCCGCCGCCTGTTGAGGAACCTGCGCGGGTTGTGGCTGCGGAGCGACCGGAGGGACCGGCTGTTGAACAGCGACTGGTTGCTGCGCGACCGGAGCGACCGGTTGTTGCGGTTGGGCCCAAGGCGGTGCTTGCTGCGCGGCGGGGGCTTGCAGCACGGGAGCTTGCGGCACGGGAGCTTGCGGCACGGGAGCTTGCGGCACGGGAGCTTGCGGCTGCGCGGCAGCCTGGGGCGGGATGACTGCAGTTGCGCCGAAGCCGGCGGGCGCAGCGGCAGCCGCAACCCGCGGCGCGGCCGAGGGGAACTGACCGAAGCCGCCCGACGCGGGTTGCCCGCCAGGAGCCGCGGCGGGCTGCGCAACGGCGGGTTGCGCAGACGAACTCGCTGCCTTGGACAGGGCGTGCACCATGCCCAGTGCTCCGGCGATGGCTTCAGTCGCTTGGTTCACCGCGGGATGATTGAGCCCAGCGTGACCTTGTAGCAGTGAGAGCGCACGACGAACTGCTGCCAAAGCGGCGGGTGCTTCCGCGAGCGCACCCCCTTGCGAAGACTCGATTCGGTGCAACGTGCTCATGGCTTCAGCAACGGGCTCCGCCACGTTGCTGAGTTGCTCGGGCACGCCTGGGCTCTGCAGGGCGGACAGCCCCTGCGCCAGATTCTGGCGCGCTGTTTTGGCTTGGCTGATCGGATCGCTCATCCAGCTCCTCCGTAGAGGCGACCAGTCTATATCAAGGAGCGCCGCGTATTGTTCGCTTGTTTCCCAGATAGGGGATTTGCAGCGTGCTCAAGGCGGGTCTGGCGGAAGGATCCCAAGCCAAGCGGCCAGACTGGGCCCGTCCAGCTCCTGGCCGTCGGCCAAAACAGCGCGGTCAATGCGCAGCGCGCCGTCGGTAACCGCAAGCGTGACCGGGCTTTCCGTGCCCGGCCAAACGGCCGCCTCGCCCGGAAGTAGCTGCGGGACGGGGGCTGCGGCACTTGCTTGAGTGACGAAGATCTCAAGCCCTCGGATCGCGATCGGCAGTCCGGGGATCGGCGATAGCGCGCGGACGCGTCTGAGCGCGCGGTCGACGCTCCAAGTTGGGTCCAATCGCAACAAAGCGTCGTCTGGCTCCGGCGCCCAACTGGCGCTGGCTTCGTCCTGGGTCACGGCCTCGACGGGCTCATTCCGCGCGAGACGAGACACGGTTTCCCGCAACGCTTGCAAGGAGACTCGGTCCAAAGCGCGGGCCAACTGCCAAGAGTTGCGTTGCCCGATCGGAATGGAGCGCTGCGCGATCACATCTCCGGCGTCGTAGCTGTCGACCAACCAGTGGACAGACACGCCCGTCGTTGTGTCGCCACTGTCGATCGCCCAGAAGAACGGGTTCGGACCGCGGTGACGCGGCAACAGCGACGGGTGCACGCCGATCCCCCCACGCTGCGCCAGCGCCAGCCAAGACGATTCGATGCGACGGGTGAAGTACCAGCTGACGATCAGATCCGGTGCGAGCGCTGCAAGGCGCTCCTGCAACTGCGAGCGCAGCGCGTCAGGGTCCAGGTCAGCGACTCGCAGCACCTGGCCGGGTGCGAGCGCTGCCCTCAGGCGCCGGGCGCCTGGCGCGGCAACTGGGGAAAGCACCGCTAGCTGGACGTTGTGGCCGTCGCGGCGCAGACACAGTGCGGCCAGGGGAAGCCCGAAAAACGCGATTTTCATCCGGCTTTCAGCATAACCGGGCGGCCGGGCCGGGTTGAAATCGCCTCGGGATCCAAGCCCCAACCTTCCGTGGATCCAGGGGCCAACGCCCGCATGGAAAAAGCCGAAAAGTTGTTCGTGCATGGCTCCCGCTGATAGGTCGAGGCACATGGATACTGGGGCAAAAGCTCGCCCGTTCCGGCCTGTGTTGCGCTCCGGGGACAAGCGATTTGACCCCACCGCCGCCCCGCGCCCGATCCTCGTGTTCGAAGAACTCCACAAGGCTTACCGACCCGATGCGCCCGTCCTGCGAGGTCTGAGCCTGGAGATCCAGCGCGGCGAGTTCGTCTTCATCACCGGGCCGTCCGGCGCGGGCAAGAGCACGCTGCTGCGCATGTTGTACGCCGCCGAAGCTGCCGACTCCGGACGTATCCTGTTCATGGGACGCGAAGTGGGGCGATTGACCGACGAATCCATTCCCTTTCTGCGTCGCAACATCGGCGTCGTCTTTCAGGACTTCAAGTTGGTTCCGAACTGGTCGGTGAACGAAAATGTCTCGCTGCCCTTGGAAGTCCTGGGCGTATCGTCGCGTCTCCGAAGCCAACGGGTTGGAGACGCGCTGGAGCGCGTTGGTCTCGGCGGGCGTGGCACCGAGTTGGCCGGAACCCTTTCCGGCGGTGAGCAGCAGCGCGTAGCGATTGCGCGGGCCATTGTCGGCGAGCCGGCGCTGGTGCTGGCGGACGAACCCACGGGCAACCTCGACCCGCAGCTGGCTATCGACATCTTGGGTCTGTTCGAAGACATCAACGAGAGCGGTGTGACGGTGTTGTTTGCCACCCATGATCGCACGCTGCTCGATGTGCGGCCCCGCCGCGTGGTGGTGCTTGACGAAGGCAGGGCGACAGACGTCAAAGGCGGCCTGGAACACGCTGCAGATCTACAACGCGAGGTGGCTTGAAGTGACACCGGTAGAAAGAGCTTGGCGCGGAACCCGTGGGGACTGGCGCTTGCACTCCCTGAGTGTGTTTTCCGTCGCCGTTGCCTTTGTGTGCTTGGCAGCCGCACTTCTTGTGGTCGTGAACGTACACGCCATCAAGAACCGCTGGGTCGAAAGCGGTCGCGCCTCTGTGTACCTGAACCCTGAAGCCACTCCCGCGCAGATCCAGGCCATCGAAGACGCTCTCCGCGCCACGCCGGGCGTGACGGATGTACGTTTCGTCAGCAGCGATGATGCGCGGCGCGAAGTCGTCGGCGGCTCCGACAGCGAGGTACTGTCGGCGCTTCCAGCCGAAGCATTCCCAGCGTCTTTGGAAGTGCGCATTGCGGACGACTCCGACGCAACGCAGCTCGGAAAGCTGTCTTCGCAACTCTCCTCGTTGCCTGCCGTAGAAGCCGTCGAGACTTACGAGAACTGGGGCGAGCGCCTGGGCAGTCTACTTGCAGGCGGGACGACAGCATCCTTGGTGCTGGCGCTTGTCGTGTTGGCCGCGGTTGTGAGCGTGGTGTCTTCGACGATCCGCCTTTCGTTGCAGCGTCGTCGTATCGAAGTCGAAATATTGAAGCTAGTGGGAGCGACGGACTCCTATGTGCGTCGACCCTTCGTGCTGGAGGGCGCCGCCCAGGGAGCGCTGGGAGCGTTCTTTGCGATCCTGATTCTGGGTGTGCTGTACGCCATCGTGCGTGATCACTTCGACGGACAACTCGCCGTGTTGCTTGGGGTCACGCCAACGTTTCTTCCGTGGACCGTTGTGCTCGGCATGGTCACCTTGGGAGGCTTGTTGGGCGCCCTCGCGGCTTTCGGCAGCTTGCGCAAGCTGCTCACGGTGTAACGTGAATCCACGCCGCCGTTTCGCCCTCTTTGTCATCGCGGCTGCCGCCGTCGCGCCGCTATCTGCCGGACAAAGCATCCCAGATCGGGCCAGCCTGCCGGCCGCCGCCCCGCCTCCACAGGCAGCGGCGACGATGCTCGACCCGGAACGTCGCGTGGACGCGCTGCTGCGCAAGGAACGCGACGTCAAGAAAGACCTGAAAGCGCTCAAACAAGAAGCGGAGGGGGCGCGAGCGCGCACGATTGCACGGGGCCGCGCCTACGTCCGGCTCGCCCGGGCCGGTCTCTTGCCCGTGGGAGGTGGTTTTCAAGCCACGGTAGACCACGCGTCAAAGATTGAACGTTTGCATCGTGCGATTGCTCGGGACATCGAGCTGGAGCGCAAGTTGGCGGCTCGGCGCGTGGCGCTCTCGAAGCGGCTGGACGAGCTCCGCCAAGAGCGGGAGCCGTTGGAAGTGCAGGCGCGCGCGACGGCGCACGCGCGCGGCGCCATCCTCGCCGCGCAGGATCGCGCCTTGGCGTTTCAGCGCGCCTTCGAGAGCAGTGGCTCTGCGCCGCATACGGCCATCTACGGTGGTATCGGTCCCAGCGATCCCTCCGAGGTGGGCGTTGGCATGGCCGCCATGAAGGGGCGTCTGCCCTTCCCGCTCACCGGCCGCGCAGAGATCCACTCGGCGCGTCGCCCCGGAACCGATGGGCCTGGGCTGGAGATGCGCACGCCCCGCGGCACGCCGGTGCGAGCCGTGTACGGCGGGCGCGTGGCTTTCGCAGACATCTATGCTGCCTACGGCAAGACTGTGATCGTAGAGCACGGCGATCGCCACTACACGGTCAGCTCGAATCTCGACGAGATCGGCGTCAAGACCGGCGACGAGATCACCTCCGGCGCGCGCATCGGGTCCGTCGGGGACAGCGGCGACGGCCCGCTCCTGTATTTCGAGATCCGGGTGGGCACGGAAACCGTGGATCCTGCCGAATGGTTCGGAATCTGAAAAACTGACGCAACTGGCCCGTCGTCCGGCCGAAGAAGCTCCGTTGCAGTTGTTTCCCACGGAGGTTTTTCAAATGACGACACGTATTTCTAGTGGTGGCCCGTCCACGCAGGTCTCGACATCTCAGACCGCGGCTCGGGTGACAGACCCGCCCGCACGACCTTTCAAACAAGTCATGAACGCCAGCGCCCGGGCTGTGCTCGGAGGCGCCGAGACGGCCCTGCGCAGCTTGCCCGGTGGGCCGGTCCTGTCCGCCGCAGTCCGCCCTGGCGGATCGACGGCAGTGGGCGCCGGCGGTGTGCGGCCCGAAGGCTCCACGGGCACTGCCGCCGCCGAAGGGGGCGCGGGCCAAGCCGGCGTGGAAGATGTGCTGGCGCACAACGCCGACATGAACATGTACTACCTGCAACTGCAGGAGCAGATCAGCGCTGAGAGCCGCGCGTACTCCACGATGTCAAACGTGCTGAAAGCCCGTCACGACACCGTCAAAAATGCCATTGGAAATATCCGATAAGTGCGCTCCGCACGTTACTAAGATAGGCTGTGAGTCATGGGCATCGATGGAATCGGCAAGCCACCGGGCGGGGGACTCCCTCCCGGTGGGCCCACGGATGTTGGTCAAGCCGGCAAGACCGGCAAGAGCTTCAGTGTCGACGGCGCCAAAGGCGTGGAAGGCGCGGAGAGCGTCGTCGGCGCGCAAGACGAAAGCCTTGCGCGACTTTCGCGTGGCGAGATCACCCTGGATCAGTACTTGGACGAAAGTGTGAGCTCCGCGGTCGCGCCGCTGCAGGGCCAGCTCAATACCGAGCAACTACAGTTCGTGAAAGAGACTTTGCGCGAGCAAATGGTATCGGATCCGGTCCTGGTCGATCTTGTGAAACGCGCCACCGGCGAAACGCCAAACCCGGGCTGATCTCGGCGAGACAGCCTGGGTTTGGCTCCGCATGACGCGCCGCCGCAATCGGGGTAAGAGCCGATCCGTCCATGGCGCGTGATCGTTCTCGGCTTCGCCTGTACACGCTCCTCGACGTGCTCGCCGAGGGCGCGCGCGTGGACGAGTTCGGGCTCCTCGCGGTTCGCCTTGCTGAAGCGCAGCGCAAGGGCGCGCAGGTTCCAGAGACCTGGGTCGTCCCGGCGCTGGCTTTTCGAATGCAAGTCGATGAACGATTGCCTCCGGGTCACGATCTCTCATCGCTCATCCGTGCGATCCGCAAGCCCAGCGGTATCGAGCGTGCGGCCCGTGCATTCGAGCGCTTGCAAAAGGAACCGCTCCCCGACGTGCTTGCGGAATCCATCGCGATGCACCTGGCTCCGACGCAGCCCGGGGGTCTTCGTGCTGTGGCCAGTCTGGGACTCAAGGATCCGACAACCGCCACGATGGCTGGTCTGGACGTGGATGTGCTTTCCCAAGATGGTGCTGAGGCAATACGAACCATCTGGGCACGCAGCTACCTCGAGCTGTCCCTGCGTACCCTGCATGATGTGGGTGCTCGCGACCTAGGGGTGGCGGTGATGGTGCAGCGCCTGCCGAAGCTGACGGCGACGCTGCAGGTCCTGACTTCACGGCCCGAGAGCCTGCCCAAACTGAATGACAGCCCGCAAGCCAAGCTACCCGCTCAGCGGCGTTGGGTCGTCGTCGCCGGGCTCGGCCCCCGGCTGCGGGTGGAGCAAGGTGCGCTGCTCGCGGATCAAATCGCGGTGGACCCCGAGGGGGAGGCGACCTGCTTGGTCGCCGACAAGGACGCAGACTGGGCGCACGCAGGCGAAAGGGGCGCCGCCGCTTCGACCACAGTGCGGGCCGCTGCGGTCAGTGAATCGGGATTGCGAAAACTGTCCGACGAGGTCCGGGGGGTGGTGGCGGATGAGCCAGCGCTGCTCACCTACGGCGTGGGCGAGAACGACGCGACCTGCCTGACGGAAGTCCGAGAAGTGGTCGGCGGCGCATACCCCGGAGCTGGGGAGCCGAGGACGGTGTGGTCCCGCTCCGGTCTCGACGCGCTCTTGCCGCGGGTGCCCACGCCCCTGACCGCGGGGCTGGTGGCGCAAGCCAGCGAAGCGAGCTTGCGTGAGGCGATTGCGCAGCTGGGCGGAAAGATGTCGCGTTCGTCGCGGCTAGTGGAGAGCGTATACGGTCGTCCGTATTTCGATCTGTCCGCGCTGCTGCATGTCGTGCGAAGCGTTCCCGGACTGGATCCAACGGCGCTTTTGGATCTCGTGCGCGGGGCTTCCACGGACGACGTGCTGAGCGCTCTGGAGTTGCGCCCCAAAACACCCTCTCTGCCGGCGCTTTCTCTGGCCGCCGCGCGCCTGCTTTCTCGGGAGCGTCGTCTGCTGGATGCGCAGGCGGAATTCGAGCGGCGCGCCGGCGACCAACGCAAGTGGCTGCTGGAGATGGATCTCGCGATCTTGCCGGACGACGCATTGAAAACCACGCTCCGGGAGTGCTTCGAGTTCTTCCGCGCCACAGCGGGGCTGCTCCTCAGCAGCTCGCTCGCGTTCTTGTCCGCGTTCGTTGCGGTGCGGGCGGTGATTGCCCGTTCCTATCCCGCGGAGGCCAGCCGACTGGCGCATCGCGTGTGCTCTGGCGCTGGACAGCTTGAGACGACGGCGTCTGCCGTCGCGCTGTTTCAAGTTGCCGAGATCCTGCGCAGCGATGAGACCGCATACACTGCAGCACAGAACGGCGCGTCGAAGGTAACAGAACTGCCGGAGGGCCCTGCCCGGCGCGCACTGAACCAGTGGCTCAATGCCTACGGCGATCGCGGCTGGACGGAGCCGGAAATCGCCGCCTCGCGCTTTGGAGAGAGCCCCGCGCACGTGTTGGACATGCTGCGGATGCATCTGGGCTCGGATACGAACGTAGACAGTCGCATGTCGCGCGTTCGGGCCGACGCGGATCAGGCCATCGCGAGGTTGGAAGAGGAGCAATCCTATCTGGAGGCGACGCTGTTCCGATCGTTGCTAGGCCGCGCGCGGGGCCTGCTGCGTGTACGTGAACGCTCGCGGGTGTGGCTGGCGCAAACCGTGTCGATGCTGCGAACTGTGGTGCTGGACGTCGATCGCCGGCTGCGACGCTTGGACTCTGGATTGAAGGAAGGCGCGGCGTTTTTCCTGGAACCGCACGAGCTATCCCACGCAATCGGCGCGATGCGGGCCGATCTAGGTTCCGTGGTGCGCTGGCGCCGCGCCGGGTTCGCCCAGGTTTGCGAGCGCGCGGATCCCCCGGAGTTGTTCGTGGGGCGTCCGCCGCCGTTCTTGACCCTGAGTCCAGATCAGCCCCTCTCAGGCGAAGGTGCCAGCTCGGCCATTGGCGAGGGCGTGGTCCGCCACTTGTCAGTTTCCACTCGGCGCGGTGCGCTTACGCCCAACTCGATCTTGGTCGTGCGCTCCCTGGACGTGGGGCTCGCGCCGATCTTGCCGGCGGCTGCCGGCGTGATCGCGGAATGTGGCGGAACTCTGTCCCATGGCGCCATCGTTGCCCGTGAAATGGGCGTGCCCGCCGTGGTCGGCGCGAGCGGTGCTCGCGCCATGCTTGCTGACGGCGACCGCGTGCGCATCGACGGCAATACAGGCAGCATCGAGCGCATATGAGCGTTCGGCGTGGCGGCCGCGAAGTGCGCTGGGTGGTGCGTGCGGAGGATCCGCCGCGTTTGATCGCAGTGCTCGCGCTGCTCGCGGAAGATCCCAGCGCGATCGAAGACGGACGCGTGTTCGTGGACGGTCGCCGCGCTAGCGAAGACGCTGCGCTCAAGCCCGGGCAGCAGGTGGTCGTCCGCCAGGGCCGGCCCGCGCCCGGGGCGCCGATCTCGATCGTGCAGCGACGGGCGGGGCTGCTGGCCGCGATCAAGCCGGCGGAGCTGCCGACGGAACCGGACGCTTCTGGGAGTCACTCCCTGACCCAAGTCTTGGAAGGACAGCTGAAGCTGTCGCTACACGCGGTCTCCCGGCTGGACGTCGGTGTGAGCGGTGTGGTGCTGCTCGCCGAAACCCCCGCTGCCATGCGCTATATGGAGCGCGCGGACACGCGTGCGCAGTACGCTCGTCGGTATCTCGCAATCGCCAGCGGTGCGTTGCACGAAAGCGCAACATGGTCGTCCCCGGTTCGTGGAAAATCGGCGGCCACCCGGGTCACTTCCCTGGCCACCACGAAGACCTCCAACGCTAGCCTATTGCTGCTGGAGCCCGTCACGGGCCGGACGCATCAGCTGCGTGCGCATGCGGCAGCGGCCGGGATGCCCTTGTTTGGGGATCGCCGCTATGGGGGCCCTGCGACCCTCGTGGCGGCGGACGGGCGCGTGCGGGAGCTGGGCCGCGTGCTCTTGCACGCATTCGAAATCGAGCTGCCCGCCTCGGACGGTGCGCCCTTCTGCGCGCGTGCCGAACCCCCGCCGGAGTTCTTGCAGTGCTGGCGGGATCTGGGCGGGCAGAGTGCCGCACTTTCCGCCTACGGTGCCGCGGCCGGATGAGTCACCCTCGACGCACGCACGCGGTCTGCGCTAAGGCGGCGTGGTGAAGTTTCGTCATGGGTACCTGCTCCCGTTCGTCGCCTTCGGCGTCGTCGCCGCGTGTGCTGGCGCCCGCTACGACAACACTCAGGGACCTGGAGTGACCATGCCGGCGCGTTTGGCGGAGGGCACACCGCAGGACGCCGGTGCGAGTGAGCTGCCCAGTCCCGAAGGCGGAGTGGTACGGACTCCCGTGCCCGAGCCGCCCAATGCGCAGCCGGACCCGGAAGCTCTGAAGGAAGCAGTGCAGTGGGAGTACGTGCTTGAGTACGACCGGGGCGCGCTCAAGGTGCTTTCCGTCAAGCGCATCGATTTTAAGAAGCCCATTCCGACCTCAAGGAATATGGGCCGCTTTGCCATAGAGCTCTGGATCGGTCGCGAATTGATCGAGCGCGTGCGATTCGACTTTCCGCTGCTCGGTTCCGAAGAGCTGGCCGGCCGCCGGCGCCCCTTGAAGCAGCCGCCGACCTTTGCGGCAGGCGCCACGGTACAGCGCAAGCTGCTGGTGCCGGACAGTCGGAGAGCCACGCGGGCGGTGATCCTCGACCGCGCGACAGGCAAGGTCGAGGAGCTGCCGTGGCCTCCGGACGCGCCGTTGCCACCGCACCAGGCCTCCAAACCCCGTTCAGATCGCGATGCGGGACAGGGAGCGGACGGGGAAAGCGCCGCGGACGGTGGCGCGTAGCGTCGGGCAGCGCCGACGATTTGGGCGGGTTTCACGAAGGTGGCGTTTTGGGGGGCCTTCGTGCCACTCTACGCCGAAATGAACTGCGAGGCGTGCGGTCACGCGAACATTGACGGGGCGCGTTTCTGCGCAAGTTGCGGGGCACTCGTGCCCACGGACGAGTCCGCCGCGGAAGACGCGCTGATCGGCCAAATCATCGGAGGTCGCTACCGCGTGACCGGGGTGCTCGGCGAAGGCGGCATGGGCATCGTCTACATAGGCGAGCAGCAGATGGGCTCCACCGTGCGCAAGGTCGCCATCAAGACCTTGCACAGCCACCTGTCCAAGGACCCGTCCGTGCTGGCGCGCTTTCATCGCGAGTGCGGAACCGTCGCGCAACTGGAACACCCCAACACCATCAAGTTTTTCGACTTTGGCTCGACGGCGGACGGCACTCTGTACATCGCCATGGAGTTCGTCAAAGGCGAACCCCTGAGTGACACCATCGAGAAGCGCGGTCCGATCAGCGCTGACCGAGTGTTGAAGATCATGAAGCAGGTCTGCGGTGCTTTGGAAGAAGCGCACGACCAAGGCATCATCCACCGCGATCTCAAGCCCGAGAACGTGATCCTGACCGAGCGGGCGGGCGAGAAAGACTTCGTCAAGGTATTGGACTTCGGCATCGCTGCACGCAGCGAGTCGGCGGACGCGCAGAAGGAGCAGAAGCTCACCCAGCAAGGCATGGTGCTGGGCACCCCGCCGTATATGAGCCCCGAGCAGTTCACGGGCAAAGCGCTCGACCTGCGCAGCGACATCTACTCCCTCGGCGTGATGTCCTACGAGATGCTCACTGGAAAACTGCCCTTCGAGGCGGATACCCCTTGGCAGTGGGCGACCCAACACATGACGGCGCAGCCGTTGCCCTTCGAGGTCACTGCGCCCACGTCGGCGATCCCCGAAGCACTGCGCGCTGCCATCCTCCGCGCCTTGGCCAAGGAGCGGGAAAGTCGCCAAGACAGCGCCAAAGAGTTCTTCGCTGAGCTCTCTGGGGGCGGCGGCATCACCGTCGACGAACCCGCCGTGTCTCAAGATCCGGCCAAGGCTGGCACCGCAGCGATGGCAGCCGCTCCGGACTTCGCTGCCATGGCAGGGTCGGCGGGTCCCGTCTCGCCGCCGGTTGCGCAGGCCCATGCGCCCGCGGCGCCCCCGGTCGTGCACCCTGCCGCGCACATCCCCGCGCCAGCGCCACAACAGCGCGGTGGTGGCGGCGGTGGCAAAGGCCTCATCGTCGCCCTGGCGGCTGTCGGCGGCATCCTGTT